>JBIPOH010000497.1:0-2551 GCA_044379435.1 Novosphingobium sp. | reverse complement strand
CTCGGCGCCCTGAAAGGTTTCGAGGTGGCGCAGCCCAAACGATACCCTCAAAACACTCATAAGGTACCTTTTGAAAGTTTTGAGGGTACGCCGCAGGACCTTGCCAATGGAGTGGGCCGATAACGGCACCGGCTCAAGCTCGGGTCAGCACGCACCTGGGGGAGCTTGGTGAATTTCGGTAGCAAGGTCGCCGGATCGGCTTGATCGGACGTTGCAACCCTAGCTTGTGCCGCAGGATGCCATAGCCGCTGCTCCTCGCCCTGCGTGATGACGAACGCCTTTTGCGCATCCGTGCACTTTAATGCCTTCATGCCATGACTCCTCGCCCAGCCAAGGAAATCTACGGCACAAAACGCTAGCTCAAAACGATCCAGTTTTCAGGTGGCAGAGCACCATTTTGAAACCGTATTTTCTTTGGCGGCATCAACCAAGCCCTTAGCTTCGTCTGAGTGGATCTCCTTCCTAGAACCGGTGCGCCATGGAACTCGAAACAGCGGACCTGCTGACCGCCACTGAAATCGGCCCGATGAGCTATGCGGAAGCCGTGCACATCTTCGCGTTGGCACGCGAGGAGGGCTGGAATCCGGGGAACTTCGATCTCGCCTGTGCCTGGGCCTGCGATCCTGGCGCCTTCATCGCGCTGCGCCACCGGGAGACAATGATCGCGGGGGGCAGCATCTTCCGCCACAGCGCGGACTTCGGCTTCATGGGCCTGTTCATCGTCGAGCCGCGCTATCGCGGCCATGGCCTTGGCCGCCGCCTTTGGCACGACCGGCTTTCCCGCCTGCGCGCGCGGCTCGCACCCGATGCTGTCATCGCCATGGACGGCGTATTCGAGATGGAGCGCTTCTACGCCGCCGGAGGGTTCGAGCCCGCCTATGGAACGACGCGCTATCAAGGCATTGCGAAGCCAGCACCCGTGACCCCGGTGAACCCTGCACTCTACATTGATCGTGCTCCCCGTCACGATGCCATCCTCGCCCTCGACCGCAGAATGGTGCCCTATGATCGCTCAGGCTTGCTCGGCGGATGGCTGGCCCTCCCGGAAACCCTGCAGGCGGTGGCCTTTGGCCAAGGCGAACTGCTCGGCTTCGGTCTTGCCCGCCCCGCCACATCAGGTTTCAAGATAGGCCCGCTGATCGCTCGAGAACCCCACGTCGCTCAGGCCCTGCTCGCGGATATGGTCGCGCGGGTGGCAGGCCATCAGATCCAGATCGATGTGCCCGATCCCAACAAGGAGGGTGTGGCGCTCGCGCTGTCTCATGACCTCGCTCCGGTGTTCGGCTGCCGCCGCATGTACTTTGGCGGTAGACCAGCGGAGGATTTGTCGTCGATCTATGCCGCCATGTCGCTCGAGTTCGGCTGAGTAGGCGATAAGCCGTCGCAAGGTTCTGCATGAAGTTCATCGTATCACTGTCACTGGTCTTGATCGGCGCGGTCCTCGCGCTTGTGCTGAAGCCGCTTGCTACGCTTCATCCTCCCGCAGCGCCGGGGCTCTGGCCGGTCTATGATGCGACCTTCCGATCCGCGAAGTATGTCGACCTCACCCACACCATCACACCGCGCATCCCGGTGTGGGAAGGCTTTGGCCCGCCCGCATTCAGCCCTGCCATCGCCGGGCGCGACATTCCCGGCTTCATCCGCAAGGGTGAGCGCTTCACTTATGCAAAGCATGGCTTCGAAGCGACGCGTTACGAGCTCAGCACGGACCAGCTTGGTACACAGCTTGATCCGCCGGCGCACTGGGCGCCAGAATATCCCGCGATCGATGAACTGCCTGCGACTTACGCAATCCGCCCGCTGGTCGTGATCGACATCTCCGCGCAGGTCAAAGCGGACTACGGCTATTCGCTGCAGGTTGCCGACATTGCCCGGTTCGAGCAGCGCCATGGCCGTATTCCTGCAGGATCCGTGGTGTTTGTCCGCAGCGACTGGTCAAAGGACTGGCCTGATCCTGCGCTCGCAACCCGCACCCCCTTTCCCGGCGTCAGCCTCGCCGCGCTGAAGTTTCTCCATCTTGAGCGCAAAATCCTGTTCCACGGCCACGAGCCACTCGATACCGATGCGACCCCGACGCTCGAGGGCGAGTCGTGGCTGATGCACCACGGCTATGCCCAGGCCGAGGGCGTCACCAATCTGGACAAGGTGCCCCCGGTAGGTGCGCTCGTTGCGATTGGCTTCCCCAAGCTGGGCGGCGGCACTGGCGGCTATGCCCGCTACATTGCGATTTGCCCGCCCGACTGGAAGCATGGTGTTTCCTCGAGCCAAGTTGCCGAGGCGCCGCTATCGCGTTCGGACAAGCCGCTCGTGTTCGATCCCGAGGCAGGCATGCGGGCGCGCAAGTAGACGACCGGTGGTCCGTCCGGAAGCGGCCTGTCAGATGGCGGCCAGTTCTTCCCGGAACCCGAAGCGCGTGAGGTCGCGAATGCGGGTGGGATAGAGCACACCAGACAGATGGTCACATTCATGCTGCACCACCCGCGCGTGAAAGCCGTCGGCCTCGCGCTCGACAGGAACGCCGTGGGCGGTGTAGCCGCTATACCGGATTGCC
>JBIPOH010000388.1:0-3290 GCA_044379435.1 Novosphingobium sp. | reverse complement strand
GAAGCGCGGCACTTCGCCGCGCAGCCCTGGAACGGACAGGCAGCCTTCCCAACCGCCCTCAAGCTGCTGGTCGAGCACGGCGATCACAGGATTGATCAGCACTGTTTCAGGAACGGGGGGAGCATCGGGATAACGCAGGTTCCGTTCGAAGCCGAAGATCACGACTTGCAGGGGCACGGCGATCTGCGGTGCGGCGATGCCTGCGCCACCGTGCGCGCGCATCGTATCAAACATGTCCTCAATCAGCGCGTGGAGCGCTTCTGTGCCAAATTGCTCGACCGGCAGAGACGGCTGCAGCAGGCGGGGATCACCCATTCTCAGAACCGGTCGAACCGCCATGATATCTCCTCCCCACCAGCCGCAGCCCTTCAAGGCAGATGGCCCTGCCAGTCTGGATCCCGCCACGCCCCCTCTCGAACCGAGCCGCAAGGCGACGACGCAGCGGTACGACCTACTCCTGCGGGATCAAGCATATCAGCCTGAAACAACGGTGCCAGTTTGACGCTTTTCCGACTTTGCCGAAAACTGCATCCATGTAACTCGCCCACTGCCGTTAGTGGATATCCTGAGATCGTCGGTGGGGGGCATTTCTGCTCGATATGGGGGCAGGCGGGACCAGTCTCGTCTTCATTGCTGGTTTTCTTTGCGGCCTGATCACGACGGTCGCCTCGTCCGGTGCTGCGGTTTCGCTACCGCTGCTGCTAGCGCTGGGGCTTGATCCGATCATGGCCAATGCCACGAACCGGCTGCCAATCATGGCCGCGAGCCTGACTGCGGTTATTAGCTACCATCGCCAGAAGGCGATCGACTGGCAGGTGGTTTGGAAGGCCGGAATACCGACCAGTCTGGGTTCGGCTGTCGGCGCGCTGATTTCGCTGCAGATATCCGGCCGGCAGTTCAAGCTCGCCATTGCCGTGGCCGTGGCGGTGGCGCTGTTCATGCTGTTCTTCCGACTGCGCAAGACTCTGAATTCCCAGCAGAAGCCCAACCTCGTATTTGGCCCGCGCCAGTTCCTTGTCTTCTTGGCCATCGGCATGTGGATCGGTTTTATCGTGCTGGACGGGGCAACCTTCGTGTTGCTTGCCCTGACCGGCTCGGTTGGCATGGGGCTTGTGGCAGCCAATTCGGTCAAGAGCGCGCTACTCCTGCCCAGTGTCCTGACGTCCGTACTAGTCTTTGAATATCAGGCGGTAATCGATTGGCGGATCGGCGCAGTGCTGTCGCTCGGCAGCGTGTTCGGCGGTTATATTGGCGCCCGAATTGCGACATCCAAGGTCGCCAAGCAGGTCATTTTCTGGGCGCTCGTGGTGGTGCTGACCGGCGAAGCGGTCAACCTGCTTTCGGAATTCCTGTTCGCTGTTGCCCGCTGACAGAAAGGCAAGTCATGAACAACCAGTATGGCCTGCCCGTCTATCGCAAGGTGCGCCTCCGGCTCATCCCGCTCCTCTTTTTGGGCTATGTCGTTGCCTTCCTCGACAGGGTGAATATCGGTTTCGCCAAATTGCAGATGGCGGGCGATCTCGGCTTCAGCGACGCGGTGTACGGACTTGGTGCAGGGCTGTTCTTCATCGGATACTGCCTGTTTGAAGTGCCAAGCAACATGGTCTTGGCGCGGGTCGGTGCCCGGCGCTGGATGGCGCGCATCATGGTGAGCTGGGGGCTTCTCTCCGCGCTTTTCATGTTTGTCGGTGTCTTCAGCTGGGGCGGTGCGGCACAGGCGGTCGGCCTGACGGATGCGGCGTTCGGCTTCTATCTGCTGCGCTTCCTTCTCGGGGCAGCAGAAGCAGGCTTCTATCCTGGGATCATCCTCTACCTCACATACTGGTTCCCGCGCGGCCAGCAGGCCCGGGTCATTGCCCTGTTCATGATGGCGGTCGGCGCATCCAATGTGCTGGGCGGCCCTCTGTCGGGAGCTATCCTCCAGTTCGCCGATGGGCTGGGCGACTTGCGCGGCTGGCAATGGCTCTTCCTCATCGAGGCGGCTCCCTCCATCATCGTCGGTGTCGCCTTCCTGCTGATCCTTCCCGACAATCCGGCCAAGGCCAGCTGGCTCAGTGACAAAGAGCGCGGTGCAATCCTGGAAGACATCGCTCGGGAAGAAGCTGCAACGGGCAAGATGGCTCCCCTTGTCACGGTGCTCTCGGTTTTCTCCAGCCCGCGTATTTGGTGCCTCGGTCTTGCCTACATGAGCACGACGATCGCACTCTATGCGGTCACCTTCTGGATGCCGACGCTGATCCAGCAGTTCGGTATCGCCAAGAGCGCCTATCTCTGGATCGGACTGCTGACGATGATCCCTTGGGGCGTCATGGCTATCTGTCAGGTGATCTGGGCACGGCATTCCGACCGGACCGGCGAACGCCGCTGGCACAGCTTTCTGGGTTATCTGCTTGCGGCAGCCGGCCTTCTCAGTCTTGCTGTATTTTCGGCGCACGAGGTTGCCAGCATCATTGCGCTGACGATGGTAACGACGGGGCTAGGCTTCGCGATCGTCACGTTCTGGCCCCTTGCTCACCGCTATCTTGCCGGCCCGGCCGCCGTTACCGGGATTGCGTTCATCAACAGCTTTGGCGGCCTCGGTGGCTATTTCGGCCCAGCGCTGATCGGATGGATTGGTGTGGGCCAGATCCATGGCGGCATATCCTTTCTGCCACTTGCCGCGATTGCCCTCGCCGGGGGCCTGATCCAGTTCGCTGTTACCGCAGACGACAAGTGATGAGGCTGCAGCGGCGATTGGGTCTTGCGGAAGCGGCTGGTCTGTCGCTGTAGATCGTTGCCCCAACCGACATCTATGGCAACCTCGGCACAATAGGAAGCCTTGCGCTGATCCTGGTCTGTGTCGGCGTGACGCTTGCCCAGGCTGCCTTTGCTAGATCAAACCGCGCCCTGATCGGCTTCATCGCGGGCAGTGCCGGCACATCCGTGTTGATCTGGTCTCTCTACAACTCCCTTTATCCGGTTCCGGCGTGGCCAGGCAGCCTCTGGCCTTACGTGGTGCTGGCATGGCTCGCGGCCGGAACCATGTTCACGCGGACTTTAGCCCGATAGCGACCTGCGGCTGGCGCGGTTGCCGGGAGCTGCGCTATTGCGCTTGTGCATTCTTGACGATCATACCGACCGCCTTGGTGCCATCTGCCCGCATGGGATCATGCCGCACATGCGCTTCGCCACCCAGTTCTGTGGTCCAGGCAGCGAACTCGAGGCAAATGCCGTCGGGATCAAAGAAGTACACCGAGCGCACGAACACCCCGTCCTGCATCTGCGGAGCAACCTGCCATTCGGAATCGTCG
>JBIPOH010000209.1:0-5853 GCA_044379435.1 Novosphingobium sp. | reverse complement strand
CGTGCTGGGCGGCGCGCTGGTGGCGGGGGGGATGCCGCGCTGGGATGATATCCTCTCTCCCGGCGATGCCGATGCGATCCACGCTTATCTGATCGATCAGCAGAAGCAGACGCGCAGCGATGAACTGGCCAAGGTGAAAGCCGGCAAGCCGCTGGATGGGCCGAGCCTGACGATCTTGAGCAATTATTGAATAGGGACTGTCCCTATTTTCTGGGAAGGCGCACATGGATTTCTCGACACTCGACAACCCCCGGCTGGAGTTCGCCTTCGCCTGCACCTTGCGCTTCACCCGTGTGCAGGCGATTCCCGATGTGCCCACAGGCGGTATGCGCAGCGCGGTCTATGTCGATAGCGGGGAATTCGAAGGGCCGCGCCTGAAAGGCAAGGCGGTGCCCAATTCTGGCGGCGACTATGCGTTCTTCCGGCCGGATGACACGGCGGTGTTTGATGCGCGCTATATGCTCGAGGTTGATGACGGCACGCTGATCTACATGCAGAACAAGGGATTCCTGTGGGGGCGCGAGCCCGGCACGATGGAGCGGCTGCGCGATTGGGCCTTTGCGGGCGGGGCGCCGGTGCCGCACGCGGAATATTATCTGCGCGCGCAGCCCACGTTCGAGACGAGCAAAGGCCCACACGACTGGCTGACGCGCCACGTGTTCATTGGCGTGGGCGAGCGGCGACCCGATGGCAATCATGTGCGGTATTATGCGCTCACTTGACGCAGCAATGTGTTCACGGCACAACGCTAACAATTGGTAGAAAATAAGCATGGGAGAATACCACCGGTGAAGCTGCATCTGCCGCCCCGCGTCAGCCCCAAGGCGTTCGATGCCATGCTCACCGCTGCGGCGGGAGTGGTCGGCAAGGACTGGGTTTTGGCCACTGACGCCGACCGCGACGCCTATTCCGATGTCTATGCGCCCGGCTCCGAAGAGGAATGGCCTGCGGGTGCGGCGATTGCGCCCGCCAGCGTGGAGGAAGTGCGCGCCATCGTGCGGCTGGCGAACCAGCACAAGACCCCGCTCTGGCCGGTCGCGCGCGGCAAGAACCTTGGGTACGGCGCTGCTGCGCCGCGCATGGCGGGCTCGATCGTGCTCGATCTGGGGCGCATGAACCGGATTCTGGAACTCGACAGCACGCTGTCCTATTGCGTGGTCGAGCCCGGCGTGGGCTACTTCGATCTCTATGATGCGATCCAGCGCGCCAAGGCGCCGCTGTGGCTTTCCGTGCCGGGGAACGCGTGGGGTTCGGTGCTGGGCAACGCGCTCGATCACGGGATCGGCTACACCTCCTATGGCCTCCACGCGCGCAATCTGTGCGGGATCGAGGCGGTGCTGCCCGATGGCGATCTGGTGCGCACCGGCATGGGCGCGATGGAGGGCAATCCGGCCTGGCACTTGTTCCCGTTCAGCTATGGGCCGACCTTCGATCTGGCCTTCACCCAGTCCAACCTCGGCGTGGTGACCAAGGCGGGCATGTGGCTGCAACCCGCGCCTGAAACGAGCCTTGAACTGGTGTGGGACATTCCCAACGAGGAAGATATCGGCTGGGTGGTCGATACCATCGCCCCGCTCAAGATTTCCGGGCTGATCGATCAGAACGTGTTCGTGCCTTCGTGGCTGGGCAAGATGGTGCTGAAGGGGCAGCGCAAGGATTTCTGGGACAAGCCGGGCGCGATCCCCGAGTGGCGCGTGGCCGAGCTGCTCAAGCAGTACAAGCTGGGCTACTGGCAGGTAGCGCTGCGCCTTTATGGCGAGGAGCCGGTGGTCAAGGCGCGGGCCGAAGTGGTGAAGGCGGCGATGAAGCGCCACCTCGATGCCGCGCCGGTGGAGAACTGGTGGCGCACGGGCGATCCCATCGGCCAGTATGAAACGTCCATGGGCGTGCCCTCTGCCGTGCCGCTGCAGATGTCTGACTGGATCGGCGGGCGCGGGGCGCACATGGGCTTTTCACCCGTGGTGCCCGCCACCGGCAAGCATGTCATGGATCAGCTGAAACGCAGCCGGAAGATCATTGCCGATCACGATGTCGATTTCTACGCCAGCTTCACCATTGGCGGGCGCTTTGCCAACAATATCAACATGCTGATGTATGACCGCGATCAGCCCGAGATGGTGGCAAACATGCGCAAGCTGTTTGACGCGCTGATCGCGGAAACAGCGAAGGCAGGCTATGCCGAATATCGCACCCATCTGGGCTGGATGGACCCGGTGGCCGATACCTTCGGCTTCAACAACCAGGCGCTGCGGCGGATGACCGAGACGGTGAAGAACGCGCTCGACCCCAATGGTGTGATTGCGCCGGGCAAGCAGGGGATCTGGCCAGCGGCTTATGCGGCGCAGAGGGCCAAGAACGCGGGAGGCAAGGCATGAACCGGTTTGTTGCGCGCGCTGTGCTTGGAGCCGCGCTGGTTCTGGCAGGCGGGAGCGCGGTGCTGGCGGATGCGCCGCCCCCCGGTCCCCCGATGATGATGCCGCCCTATATGCTGCGTCCGGAGGCTCCGGCCGGAGACCGGCTGAAGCCCGGCGGCGATGGGCGGGTGCTGTTCGAGGTCCGCTGCGGCTATTGTCACCTCGTCGGCGGGATGGGCACGAACCTCCTCACCAAGCAGCGGATGATGATGGGCGAGACGCCGGACAAGGGCTTGCTGGTGAACCGCACCGATCTGACGGCGGATTACGTGAAGAGCGTGGTGCGCATGGGCAAGCAGGCCATGCCGGCGCAGAGCCGGGTGGATATCACCGACGCCGAGCTTGAGGCGGTTTCGAAGTACCTCGGAAAGGCGGGCTGATGCGGACGGATCGGCGTGGGCTTCTGAAGGGCGGAGCGCTTGCAGGCGTTGCGGCGGCGGTGCCAGTGTCGGTGCGGGCGGCGGAGGCTTCCGCGGTCGTCGTCTATGACAGCCGGCACCCCGAGTCCGCCAGTTTTGCGGGCGAGCGAGGGATCGATCTGGCGCGCACATCGCTGCGCGAGGCGCAGGACCTGCTGGCAGGCGCGGCGCGAATCGAGGGGCTGACGCGCTGGAGCGACTGGACGGTGCTGCGCGGCCTGCTGGAGGATGAGGGATTGCGCCGCACGGTCGAGACGCGCGTTGCCGCGCCGCTTTCGGGCCACGATGGCCTGCTGCGCTGGAGCATGGCCGCGCGCTGATACCGCGTGTCACGCCGTGAAATTCTACCCCGCCGCAGCGCTTAGCGCGCGGGGTTTTCAGCGCCTAGACAGGCTGCGCGCCTGCCTTAGCGGGCAGGGCTGCTTGAACCGGCACTCGGGCTGATTTAGTATGCAACACTAACAATCTGCTCCGCAGGCGCGGAGTCGGGAGAAAGGCTGCTGCCATGGTGTTCACCGCATGACCGATGTGACGCTCTATCATTGGGAGCCCAACGCCAATTCCGGCAAGCCGATGCTGGCGCTGATGGAAAAGGGCGTGCCCTTTGCCAGCCATTACATCGACATGCTGCAGTTCGATCAGCACAAGCCCGAATACCTCGCGATCAATCCGCAAGGGACGATCCCGGCGATGACGCACGGCTCGCGGGTGCTGACGGAGAGCACCGCGATCATGGAATACGTGAACGCGGCGTTCCCGGGGCCGGACCTGATGCCCAGCGATGCACAGGACCGGTGGCGGGTGCGCTGGTGGATGAAGTTCATGGACCAGTGGCTTGGCCCCAGCTTCTCGATGATCGGGTGGAGCGTGTTCGTGGGGCCCCGCGTGCGCGAGCGCGATCCCGAAGAACTGGCTGCCGCAATCGAACGCATCCCGCTGCCCGAACGGCGCCGGGCATGGCGCAAGGCGATCAACGGCGATTTCAGCGCCGAGGAGATGGCAGAGAGCCGCCGCCGTGTGGCGCTGGGCGTGGCCAAGCTTGAGGAAGAACTGGGCAAGCGGGATTATGTCGGCTCCGACAGCTACAGCCTTGCCGATATCAACATCTTCAATTCGACGTATTCGCTGCCGCTGACGCAGCCCGATCTCGCCAGCCGGGAGAGGACGCCCAACATTATGCGCTGGCTCAAGCGCGTCTACGAGCGCGATGCGGTGAAGCGGACCTGGGCGATGGGTAAGACCGATCTCGCCGCGCGCTATGGCCTCATCATGGAAGGGATCGTCTGATGGAGCCGGTCCTTTATCACGGCGAACCCAATGGCGCTTCGCTGACCGTGCTGGCGGCACTGGCCGAAACGGGGCTGGCGATCCGCTGTCAGCACATCGATCTCCTGGCCGGGGCGCGGCACAGCCTGCCGGGCATAGCGCAGCCGCTGGCGCTTGATCTTGGCATCGAAGGCGAAGGCCCGGTGCTGGTGGCAGGCGGCGAGGCGATGACCGAATCGGTGTTCCTCGCGCAGTATCTGGATGAGCTGGCGGGTGGCTGCGGCCTCCAGCCCAGCGACCCTTATGCCCACTGGGACATGCTGATGTGGTGCCGCCAGATTACCGAGCGGCTCTCCCCGGCGGCAGCGCTGCTGGGCAATCTGGCTTCCGCGCAGGCGGCGCTTGCCGAACAGGCGGAGGAAAGCTTTGCCGCGATCACGCGCGCTATCGCCTCCGATGATCTGCGTGCGCGCTGGCAGGCCCTGCGCGATGGGGCGATCGATCCCGCGCAATTGGCCGATAGCGAAGCCAAGGTCGATGCCGCCGTGCAGCGCTGCGAGGACCGGCTGGCGGATGGGCGCGACTGGCTGATGGGCGGGTTCTCCATCGCCGATATCGTCACCTACAGCTGGCTGGCAGGGATGGAACCGATCCGCCCCGATGCCTTTGCCGCTGCCCCGCTTTGCCGCGCCTGGCTGGCGCGCGTGGCGGCTCGGCCCAGTTTTCTGGCGGCCAGAGCCATGGCCAAGACGCCGGAACCGCTTAAGAAATGGGCGATTGGCCCTGAGATCAACCGTTGGGGATGACAGCACGATGCGTGCAATCGACTACTTTGACCGTGGCCATGACCGTGACCCTTCGCGCCTTGCGATCATCGATACCGAGAGCGGCCTCAAGCTGACTTTCGCCGAAACCAAGGCGCTGACCGAGCGGATCGCCGCCGCGCTGCAGAAACACGGGTTCGAGAATCAGGATCTGCTCGGGTTCTATGGCCCGAATGACGGCATGTTGCTGGTCGCTGTGCTCGCGATGTGGCGGGCCAACGGCAAGTGGATTCCGGTCAACACCCGCAACGCGATCGACGCCAATGCGGCCTATATCAACTACGTCCGGCTGAAGTGGCTGGTCTATCACTCGTCGAAGGCGGACGAGGTTCAGCAACTCAAGGACCTGTGCCCCACACTCCAGCACTTCGTGTGCCTCGATCAGCGGATGGGCGATGATCCGAGCCTTGAGGAGTTCTTGGCCGGGGTGAGCGAGGCCGATTTCATCGAACCGGAGGTCGATGCGTTCGGCAACCTGATGGACATGGTCGGCATTTTCCCCACCGGCGGCACGACCGGCCCTTCGAAGGGCGCAAACGTGACCAACCTTGGCTGGGGCACGATGATCGAGACGGCGGCGGACGGCATGGGCGGGCGCACCGATTCGCCGGTCGCGCTGGTCTCCGCACCGATCACGCACGCGGCCGGGCCGATTGCGCTCTCCACGCTCAGCCTTGGCGCAACACAAGTGATCCTGCCCGGCTTCGACGCCGAGGACGTGCTGCGGACCATCGCGGAATACAAGGTCACGCACATGTACCTGCCGCCCACGGCGATGTACCAGTGCCTCGCGAGCCCCGAGATCGGCCAGCACGACTACTCGAGCCTCAAGATCTTCATCCTCGTCGGTTCGCCCTGCAGCCCGGAAAAGCTGCGTCAGGCGGTGGAGATCTTCGGTCCCGCGATGTGTCAGGCCTATGGGCAGGTCGA
>JBIPOH010000208.1:0-5863 GCA_044379435.1 Novosphingobium sp. | reverse complement strand
CGCGGAACAGGTCCGCATCGAGCGACAGTTCGCGCCCCTGCACGGGGGTCGGCACACCATCGGGCAGGAGCAGACCCGTTTGCTTCTCGATGCGGCGGATCGGCTGGGGTTCGCTCTCCTCGAACACAACCCGGTGGGCGGCCTTGTCGGCTCCGCCCGGAAGCGGCCAGGCGAAGGCGGGATGGTAGCCGAAGCTGAACGGCAGCGCCGCGTCGCCCGTGTTGTGCACGGTGGCGACCATTTCCAGCGTCAGGCCGGACAGCGTGAAGGCCATCTCGACCGCAAAAGCAAAGGGATAGCTGGCGCGCGTTTCGGCGCTGTCTTCCAGCCGGAACACCGCGCGATCCGCCGTTTGCTCGACCAGCGTGAAGGCGCTGCGGCGGGCGAAGCCATGCTTGGGCATCGCATGGCTTTGCCCATCCACCCGCAGCGTATCCCCCGCCAGCGCGCCGACGATGGGGAACAGCAGCGGCGCGCGGCCCGACCAGAAGGCCGGGTCGGCGTCGGTCATGTATTCGCGGCCTGCCGGATCGGTCAGGGACCAGAGTTCGGCGCCTACGGGGTTGATCCGGGCGGTCAGCCCCTCACTGGCGATGGCGATCAGGTCGGTCATCATCCCCCGGCCAGCTGGCGGTTCAGGCGCGCAGCGCGCCGCCGAGCTTGACGCCCGCTGCCACGATCTTGTCGGTGATCGCCTTCAGCGCGGCTTCGTCGTAGCTCTTCTCAAGAGGCTGCAGCGTGACTTCTACGGCCAGCGACTTGTGGCCTTCGGGCACGCCCTGCCCCCGGAAATCATCGAACACGCGGGCCGCGACGACATTGGCCTTGTCTGCCCCGCGCACGGCGCGCAGCAGATCGCCCGCTGGGAGCGCGGTCGGCACGAGGAACGCGAAATCGCGCGTGACGGCCTGAAGTGCGGGCGGTGCATAGTGCGGCCGCGCGAAGCTGCCGGGGCCTTTGCGTGCCGGGATGCGTTCGAGGAACAGTTCGACCACGGCGACCGGACCTGACAGATCAAAGGCCCTCGCCGTTGTGGGGTGCAGCAGGCCGAAGCGCGCCAGCACCGTCTTTGGCCCGAGCCGCAGCGTGGCGGACTGGCCGGGGTGGAACTGGCTGCCAGCCTCCCCCATCACTTGGAGGTTTTCAACCGGCGCACCAGCTTCGGCGAGGAGCGCGAGCGCCTCGGCCTTGGCGTCGAACGCATCGAAGGGCTTGGCCTTGCCTGTTGCCCAGCCGCGCGGAGCCGCTTCGCCTGCCAGCACGACAGCCAGGCTTGGTTGCTCCGCGCTGGCTCCGCCCTCGCCCCGCAGATAGCGGCGGCCGATCTCGAACAGGCGCACGCTGGCCGCACCGCGATCAAGATTGCGCCGCGCTGCGACAAGCAGGCCTGGCAGCAGCGAGGGGCGCATGGTCTTGAGGTCTTCGGAAATCGGATTGGCGAGCGTCCAGAGTTCGCCATCGGCAAAATGCTCGGCCTCGGCCGTGGGCAGGAACGACCAAGTCACGGCCTCGTTCAGCCCGCGCGCAGCAGCGGCCCGGCGCACGCGGCGCTCCTGCATCTGCGCTGGGGTTGCGGTGGGCTTGGCCACACCATCTGCGCGCGGCAGCGGGGTGGAAGGCACGGCATCGAGGCCGTGGACGCGGATCACTTCCTCGACGATATCGGGCGCGCCGTCCACATCCGGCCGCCACGTGGGAACCGTTACCGTCCAGTCGGCTGCAACATCGAAGCCGAGCGCACCAAGGATGCGCTTCTGCTCGCTGTCGGCCACATCGATGCCTCCGAGCTTGCCAGCGAGCGCTGGATCATAGGCCAGCGTCTTGCGCTCCGTGGGCGGGGTGCCCGCACGGATCACGTCGCTCGCCTCACCGCCGCAGATTTCGAGGATCAGACTGGTGAGGAGGTCCATGCCGGTATCGAGGAACGCGGGATCGACCCCGCGCTCGAAGCGGCCACGCGCATCCGAGGTGAGCGCAAGCGCCTGACCGGTGCGGGCGATATGGGCGGGGGTGAAATAGGCGACTTCGAGGAGCACGTCGGTCGTCGTGTCCGAACAGCCAGAATGTTCGCCGCCCATGATGCCCGCGATATCATGGACGCCGCTGTCGTCCGCGATCACGGTCATCCATGGCTGCAGTGCGTATTCCTTGCCGTTGAGCGCAAGGCAGGTTTCCCCCTCGCGCGCACGGCGGGCGACGACCGCACCGTTCAGCTTGGCAAGGTCATAGGCGTGGGCCGGGCGGCCAAAGCCTAGCATCACGTAGTTGGTGATATCGACGAGCGCCGAGATCGGGCGCTGGCCTGCGCTCTTCAGGCGGTCCTGCAGCCACTGCGGGCTGGGGCCGTTGCTCACGCCGCGAATAACGCGGCCATAGAACGCAGGGCAGCCTTCGGGATCATCGGTGCGCACTTCCACCGGGCACGAGAAAGTGCCCACGGCGGGAGCCGACACGATAGGCCGCAGCACGCCAAGTCCGGCAGCGGCAAGATCGCGCGCAATACCGTGGACGCCCATGCAATCAGGGCGGTTGGGCGTGATCGCGACATCGAAAACCGGGTCGGAGCCGAGATAATCGGCAAAGCTGCTGCCGAGCGGCGCATCGGCGGGCAGTTCGATGATGCCGTCATGCTCTTCGCCAAGACCCAGCTCGCGCGTGGAGCACATCATGCCGTTGGATTCGACACCGCGGACCGCAGCGACCTTAAGCGTCATCCCATTGGCGGGGACGACAGCGCCGGGGACGCCGAGCACGCCGACGAGGCCAGCACGCGCATTAGGCGCACCGCAGACGACTTGCAGCGGATTGCCATCGCCAAGATCGACCGAGAGGACTTGCAGCTTGTCGGCCTGCGGGTGCTTCTCAGCTGTGAGCACGCGGGCGACACGGAACTGCGTGAGCGCCGCCGAGGTATCCTCGACGCCTTCGATTTCGAGGCCGAGCGAGGTGAGCTTCTCCGCGATGGTGCGCGCATCGGCCTTGGTATCGAGCAGGGCCTGGAGCCAGGAAAGCGCGAACTTCATGCGCGTACTCCCACGCCGCCGGAGAGGGTCGGCACATCAAGCGCGCCGAAGCCGTAGTGTTGGAGCCAGCGCACATCGCCATCGAAGAACGCACGCAAGTCGTCCATGCCGTATTTCAGCATGGCGAGCCGGTCGACGCCGGTGCCGAAAGCGAAGCCCTGCCACTCATCCGGATCGAGCCCGCCGAATTCGATCACCTTGCGGTTGACCATCCCTGAGCCCAGCACTTCCATCCAGCCGCCGCCCGGCACATCGCCGCCGCCGCCGACGACGCGCTTGCCGTTGACGAGGGTGTAGCCGACGTCGACTTCGACCGACGGTTCGGTGAAAGGGAAGTAGCTGGGACGCAGGCGCAGGACGATGTCGTCGCGTTCGAAGAAGGCCTTGAGGAAGGTTTCCAGCGTCCACTTGAGGTGGCCGAGGTGAATGCCCTTGTCGATCACGAGGCCTTCGATCTGGTGGAACATCGGCGTGTGCGTCGCGTCGCTGTCAGACCGGTAGACGCGGCCCGGGGCGATGACACGCAGCGGTGCGCCCTCAGCCAGCATCGAGCGGATCTGCACCGGCGAGGTGTGGGTGCGCAGCAGCATCGAACGGCCCTGCGCGTCCGTGTCCGGGAAGTAGAACGTATCGTGCATCGCGCGCGCCGGATGGGTTTCGGGCATGTTGAGCGCGGTAAAATTGTGCCAGTCGTCCTCGATCTCTGGCCCGGTCGCCACGGCGAAGCCCATGTCGGCGAAGATTTCGGCCAGTTCCTCCATGACCTGGCTGACCGGGTGCACGGTGCCGCGCGGTGCGGCGGGCGCAGGAAGCGACAGATCGGCGGTCTCGGCCGCGAGCTTTGCTTCAAGCACTGCGCTTTCCAGCGCGGCGCGGCGTTCGCTCAGCGCAGTGGTGACCGCTTCACGCGCGGC
Organism: Novosphingobium sp.; assembly: GCA_044379435.1. Classification (GTDB taxonomy): domain Bacteria; phylum Pseudomonadota; class Alphaproteobacteria; order Sphingomonadales; family Sphingomonadaceae; genus Novosphingobium. The sequence goes on along the minus strand of JBIPOH010000208.1, from coordinate 1,926 downwards.
GTGGATGCGCGGGCCGGTGCTGGTGCGTTCCTCTGCGCTCATGCCGCCCAGCGATTTGAGCAGGGCCGAAACCCAGCCCTGCTTGCCAAGTGCGGCAACGCGAAGGCCCTCAACGGCTTCGATCGTATCGGCGCCGACAATTGCGGCGAGCGTGGTTTCAAGCTGTTCCATCGCGCCCGCCGCTAGCGCCAAATGGCGCGGAATCCAAGGTGCGCGTTTTATCGGGCAGACGGAACATGGAGCGCCTGCACCGGCGCGCCCGCCGCTGCCATGCGGGCGCGCATAACCCCGGCGAGCACCGGATGGGGCAGTGCGGCATAAGCACGCGGGCTCATCCCCATGAAGCGGTGGAACTCGCGCACGAACTGCGCCTGATCGTGATAATGCGAATCGATGGCGCCGATCCAAGTGAGCGAGGGATCGAGCATGTATTGCGAGAGGCTGCGCATGAAGCGCTGGCGGCGCAGCAGCAGGCTGGGCGCAAAGCCGAAATGGCGACGGCAAACGCGCTCCAGCGTATGGGTCGGCAGCCCGGCGGCCTCGGCCATGGCGGCGACAGTGGCGATCTCCGGATCGACAAGGGCTTCGTGCACAGCGCGGATGCGCGCCTCATCCGGCACTTCGCGCGCGGCAAGAGCTTCGAAATGGCGCGTGATACGGGCAAGTTCGGCGGCTTCGTCCGGCACGGCCCCAAAGAGCGAATCGGCCAGCGAGCGAAGCGGCGTGAAGGCGGGCTCTTCTGCCGGATCGCAAAGACGATCGGCAAAGGTATGCGCCGATGCGGCCACGAACTTGGCCCAGCCGAGCGGGAGCAGGCCGATGCCCCAGATGCGCGAGGTACCCGTGGTGAAGCGCACGGATGTGCTGGTTGGCCCGGTCACGATCGCGCGGAGGGCGCCGATCGGCGGCGCCTCCCGGATTTCGGATACGGGCAGAACTCCGCTGATGATGCGCAGGTTGGCCCATTCGGGGTGCAGATGATCGGTGACCCGGCCATCGCAGCCGGCATCGATTTCGGTCAGGTAGAAAGTGGTGAAATACGCCCGCATCGCCGATGGCGGCTGATGGAATCGTACCTGCACGGCACACTCACCGCTCACTGCTGCGCCCCTTGTTTTGCCCTTGCGTGGGGACATAGCCTTTGGCGAGAGAAACGGGAAGTCACCAGAATGGACAAAAAGGGCATCGACCCTGCGGCCGATGCCCTTTTGTTTTTCAGCAGCTTTTCAAAGATACCGCGTCGGTTTGCGCACCAGATTGGAACGTCAACTAGGTATCTTTCAGTATCGCAAGCTGGTTAGCCGGCAAGCGCCTGCTTGGCCTGCGCGATGATGGCCGTGAAAACACCGCCTTCGTTCATCGCGAGATCGGCCATGGCCTTGCGGTCCAGTTCGATACCGGCAAGCTTCGTGCCGTGGATGAACTGCGAGTAGGTCAGTCCCTCGGCGCGGACGGCAGCGTTGATGCGCTGGATCCACAGGCCGCGGAATTCCCGCTTCTTAACCTTGCGATCGCGGTACGCGTACTGGCCGGCCTTTTCGACGGCCTGACGGGCAACGCGGATGGTGTTCTTGCGGCGGCCCCGATAGCCCTTGGCCTGTTCGAGAATGCGCTTGTGCTTGGCGCGGGTGGTAACACCCCGTTTGATGCGGCTCATGGTCTAACGCTCCTCAGTTCAGCCCGTAGGGCGCCCACTTTTTGATCACCTTCGCGTCAGCGTCGGAGATCACGTCCATGCCGCGGTTCTGGCGGATGTACTTGGCGTTGTGGCTGATCAGGCGGTGGCGCTTGCCGGCCACGCCGTGCTTGACCTTGCCGGATGCGGTGATCTTGAAGCGCTTCTTCACACCGCTCTTGGTCTTGAGCTTGGGCATTTTGGTCTCCTTGGTTAGGGCGCGTCCGACTCGCCGTGGCAGCCCTGCATGG
>JBIPOH010000206.1:0-5936 GCA_044379435.1 Novosphingobium sp. | reverse complement strand
ATCTGGCGTTCGAAGTGGCCGATGAGGCCGCGCTCCATGCGGCCAAGGCGCATCTGGAAGCCGAAGGGGTCGCCGTGCTGGGGCCGACGTATCACGGCATTTTCCGGTCGATCTATTTCTTCGACCCCAACGGGCACCGGCTGGAGCTGGCCTGCAACATCGGCACAGCGGCCCAGCGCGAGGAACTGGCAGCGCTGGCCCCGGTGATGCTGGAGGAATGGAGCCAGACCAAGCGCGCGCCAAGGCACGCCGAGTGGCTGCACAAGGAGCCTTGAAGTTCTGACAGCATCACGTTGATTTTGTGCCCGTTACCCCGTTCCCGGCACGGGGTTTTGGCTGTTCTGCTGGCGCTGCGCCCGAAGAAGAAAGCCAAGGCCCGGATCAAGTCCGGGCCAACGATTTCCTGTGATGTCATCCTGCTCTAGGCGCGCTTGGCCTCGCCCTGATGCAGCCCTAGCAGGCCCGCCACTTCGCGCGCGGGGATCGGGCGGCTGATGAGGTAGCCCTGGATCATGTCGCAGCCTTCATCGCGCAGCATATCGGCCTGCGCATCAAGCTCGACCCCTTCGGCAAGGATATCCATGCCGAGCGCGCCCGCCATCGCGGTGATCGCGCGGACGATGGCGCGGGCGCTGGTATCGCGGCCAAGATCGCGCACGAAGCTCTGGTCGATCTTGATCTTGTCGAACGGGAAGCTGCGCAGATAGCTGAGCGACGAATAACCCGTGCCGAAATCATCGAGCGAGACGCGCACGCCCAGCCCGCGCAAGGCGTGGAGCGTGGCCACGGTCTTCTCGACATTGCCGATGAAGATGCTTTCGGTGATTTCGAGTTCGAGCTGCGAGGGATCGAGCCCCGAGGCGGCCAGCGCGCGGATCACCGCCTGCGCCAGCGCGGGGCTGGCGAACTGGCGCGGCGAGATGTTGACCGCGACCGAGATGTCCTGCGGCCACGCCGCCGCCTGATGGCAGGCTTCCATCAGCGCCCATTCGCCGAGCGGAATGATCAGGCCGGTCTCTTCGGCCAGCGGGATGAATTCGGCCGGGCTGATGGGCCCGCGCACCGGGTGGTTCCAGCGCATCAGCGCCTCGAACCCCTTCACCCGCTGGCGCGCCATGCTGAACAACGGCTGGAAATGCAGTTCGAACGCGCCCTCGCGCAGCGCCTCGCGCATGTCGAGCTCCAGCTGGCGGCGGCGGCTGGCGGCTTCATCGAGCGCGGCTTCGAAGAAGTGGTAGGCGCCCTTCCCTTCAGCCTTGGCGCGGTAAAGCGCGAGATCGGCGTGCTTGAGCAAAGTGTCGCAGTCCACACCGTCAGCCGGGCCGATGGCGACCCCGAAGCTGGCGGACAGGGCGATGGTGCGGCCTTCCACCGGATGATCGCGGTTAAGCGCAGCGTGCAGCGCGGCGGCGATGGCAGTGCAATCGGCGCTGCGGGAAAGACCGGTGATGAGGAGGCCGAACTCGTCGCCGCCGAAGCGCGCGACCATGGCATCGGGATAGAGATCCTGCAGCTGGCGCGCGACCAGCCGCAGCAGCGCGTCGCCCGCCGGGTGGCCCATGGTATCGTTGACCGTCTTGAAATCATCGAGATCGATGAATGCGACAAGCGTGCGGTGGTCATCATTCTGGCGCGGCAGCGCGCGCTCCAGCTTTTCGATGAAGTAGCTGCGATTGGGCATGCCGGTGAGGCCATCGTGCAGTGCTGTGTGGACGATGCGGCGCTCGCGTTCATCGATGGCATCGACCATGGCGTTGAAGCTGTGCGCTAGCGCGGCCACTTCACGGTCCCCGCGCACGGGGACGCGGGTCCACTCGCCCTTGGCAATGCGGCGTGCAGCATCGGCCAGCGCAGTCAGCGGGCGGGTGATATCGGCGGCAAGGCGCAGCGCGAGCCACACGCCCAGCAGCGTGCCGACAATGGCAATGGCAATGAGCACGAGGCGCGTGCGGGCATAGGCTTCGAGCGCAGCGGCAAGCGGCGAGCGCAGCACGAGGCGCGCCTCCACGCCCTGCTGGAGTGCGGGCAGCGCGGAAAGGCGGACCAGCTGATCGCCGCCTGCGCCCGGCACAATCACGATCTCGCCGGGCACTTCGGCGCGCAAGGCCCCGTCCAGTGCGCGCGCGTCGGTTACTTCAGCCTGCATCGGGATGGCGGAAAGCTTGCTGAGCGAGGCAAGTTCAGGGCCTGCGAGCGGCTGCGCCAAGACCAGCCAACCCGCCAGATCGGGCATTTCGATGGGCGCAGCAACAGCGAGCGCAAGCTTACCGCCCAGCGCAGCAGTGCCATGGTTCTGCCTGGCCTCCAGCGCGGGGAGCAGCGCGGCGCCGGACATGGCCGGAGCCCCCGGCGGCGCGGTGACCGTGCCATCCAGCGCAACGATGGCGGCCACTTCAGCCCCGGTGCGTTCGCCGAGGCTGGCAAGCGCGGAGGCCAGCGTGGCGCTGTCGCCCGTCGCAAAGGCTTCGCGGAAGCCGAAATCGCGCGCGACGACAGCGGCGGATTCGCCAAGCTGGGTGCTGCGCGAGGCGATGATCTGATCGAACACGCGGGCATTGGCGGCCATGTCGCGCTCTGCCGCCTGCCGCGCCATGAAGCTGAGGCCGGAACTGGCGACACCGACCGAGACGGCCATGACCGCCACGAGCAGCAGCGCGAACAGCAGCGCGACGCGCGTGCGCAGCGCCAGCGGAGCAGCCCGGCGCCTGAGGCCAATCACTTGACCTGCACCACGAGCCGGGCTGCGCCGCTGGCGGGGACAGTGGCGGCCAGCACCTGCTCGCCATCCGCCCCGCGCAGGCGCGGATGCCAGACTTTCACTTTGTAGTTGCCTGCCCCGATACCGGGGATGCGGGCATAGCCGTTGGTGTCGCTTTGCCGCGCATAGGGGGAGGCGACGACGCGGATATACCCGCGCATCTGATCGTGGATATTGCAGCCAAGCGCGACCGTTCCGGCGATGGCAAAGCGCTGCGTGCGAGTCTGATCGCGGCCATAGAGATCGATCTTGAAGCGCGCGGGCTTGGAAAAACTGTAGATGCTGTGGCGCACGATATCGAGATTGGGAAAGGCGACCGTGGCACCGAGAGGCACGATCAGCGTGCCGGGAACGAAGGTCTGGTCCTTCTGCGCCATGGCCATGCGCCACGGAAAAGCTGGCGCATCGCTGCCACCCGGCTTTTCCACCTCAACCACCGCGCCTTGCAGCGGCAGCCCGCGCGCGTCGACGACCTGAAACGCTGCTTCGTTCAGCCCGGACGCCGAAATGGCAGGCAGGCAGCACAGCGCGAGCAGCGCGCGGCGAACAAGGTGAAATCTGGCGTCGGCCATGCACGTGTTATGCGGCAAGGCCGGTTAATATCCCCATAAACAACGGGATGGCGGGCTTTACCAATCCTTCAGCGCGGCTGGTTAAGCCCGAGTCCATGCCCCTCCCTGCCCTGACCACGATCCTGCACCACCTGCGGCCCAGTGTGATCGGTACAGGTGTGATCGGTGCAGGCCTGCTGCTGGCGAACCCGGCTGCGGCTGAACCGCTGCTCGATGATGCCAAGCTGCTGCTCACCAACGGCGTGACCAGCGTGGAAGGCTCCAGCGGCGGCGGGCTGGCCACATGGAGCACGATTGCCGGACGCGGAAGCGAGCGCGCGCTGGGTATCTCGGCGCATGTAACCGCCATCGCGCTGCCCGATTATGGCTGGCAGAGCCACGGGGTGGCCATCGGCATCCACGACCGGGTGGAACTGGCTTATGCGCGCCAGAACTTCGATACGCGCGCCGTGGGGGCCGCGCTGGCGCTGGGGCGCGGGTTCCGGTTCAATCAGGATATCTTCTCGGCCAAGCTCCGGCTGGCGGGCGATCTGGTTTATGGTCCCGCGCTGCTGCCCGCGATTGCGGTGGGCGTAGCGCACAAGCGCAGCCTTGACGGCCCCATCGTGCGCGCGGTGGGCGCGGCATCGGCCAAGGGCACGGACTTTACCGTGAGCGCCAGCAAGCTGCTGCTTTCGCACAGCATTCTGGTGAACGCGACAGCGCGGCTGACGCGCGCGAACCAGTTTGGCCTGCTCGGCTTCGGCGGCGACCGGCACAAGGGCCGCACGGTGCAGTTCGAAGGATCGCTGGCATGGCAGGCCTCGCGCCGATTGGCGCTGGGCGGCGAATTTCGCACGCGGCCCGACAATCTGGGGATCGCAAAGGAAAACGACGCCTTCGATCTGTTTGCAGCCTGGGCTCCGGTCAGGAACCTGACCGTGACGGTGGCCTATGTCGACGTGGGTTCGGTGGCGACATTCAAGGGCCAGCGCGGGGCGCTGCTTTCGCTGCAGGCGGCATTCTAATGGGCGGGACGATGAAACGCATCCGGTTGATCATGGTCGGCACGGCGCTGTTGGCGGGGGGAGCCAACCTCAACGCGCAGGAAGCGCCCGTTGATTGGGACAAGGAATTCGGCGTTGCCGAGAAGACCCGCGATCCGGTGACGGGCGAGCTTCGAGTCGATCCCTATGTGCAAAGCAATGCCAATGCTGGCGCGGCGGCGTTTACGGGGGATGGCATGGCCCGCGCGTTTGGCGGCAAAGAGGGCATCCGCCGCATCGTGGATGGCACAGTGGCGCGCAGCGAGGCCGATCCCCGGATCAAGGCGATCTTCGAGAAGCACGACATGGTGCGGCTGCGGCGAACGCTGTTCGAGCAGTTCTGCTTCATCCTGAATGCCGGGTGCGATTACACCGGCCGCGCGATGCCCGCATCGCACAAGGGGCTGGGCACGACGCAGGCAGACCTCAACGCGCTGGTGGAGAACCTGCAGGCGGCCATGCGCGAAAACCGCGTGCCGTTTGCCGCGCAGAACCGCTTCCTTGCCAAGCTGGCGCCGATGGACCGGCAGGTAACCGAGCGCGGGGAGAAGCGGCTGCTGCGGCGCCGCTAGCTAGCGATCTGAAGGGATCAGCGTGAGGCTGGTTTCGCGGCCATCGATCCAGCGCACGCGCTGGCCATCGAAGAACGCGTTTTCCTCCGCGCGGAAATCGACCTTCTGTCCGCCCCATTCGGGCACGGAGGCATACGTCGTCAGCTCGATCGACCACGCGGTGTTCGCGCGGATGGGGCCGCTGCCGCGCGGATCGGCGTTCTGGTTGTCCCAGAAGCCGATGGAGGGCCCTGCCCCGTGGCCGTGCAGGCCGATAGGGTGCGAATAGATCGAAGGATCGAGCCCGGCGGCCAAGGCTTCAGCGCGGGCGCGGGCCAGCGCTTCGTTGCCGCTGCGGCCCACGGCGAACTGGCGCAGCAGGATGTCCTGCAACCGGTTGCTGTTCGCCAGCCCCTGCCTGAGGCCCGCCGGAGCCTCTGCCTCGCCGGGTTTAAGCACATAGGCAAGGTGCTGGGTATCGGTGTTGAGGCGCAAGTAGGTGATGCCGAAATCGGTCCACAAGAGATCGCCGGGCCGGATAACCTCGGCGCCTTCGAGCATGCCTTTGGCACCCTGCCGCTGGATCGCGATGGAAGGGTGGAACCACGCATCGAGGCCAAGCTGGAGCAGCCGGTCCCGATACCACCATTGCACCTGTTCTGCCGTGGTAACGCCCGGCGTGATGACTTTGCGCGAGAAGGCCTCAGCGATCAGGGCATGGGCGGTGCGCATGATCGCGGGGTAAAGCGCCATTTCGGACGGCGTGCGCGTTTCCAGCCAGCGCACTGCCAGCCCTTCCCCGCTGACGATCCGCTGGCGCAGGGCAGCGGGGAGCGCGGCGGCGAACTTGTCATACTGGCTGACGGTCATGCCATCGGCGAACTGGTGGAGATCGGAGACGTTGATGGCGATCTTCGCGGGATTGCGGGCGGCGATGAGGTCTGCCGCCGCCTGCCACTGATCGGGCTGCTTCGCCGGGTCCCACGCGGGCGCAAACAGGCCGCCAAGCCCATAGCGGCTGACCATGAGC
>JBIPOH010000204.1:0-5947 GCA_044379435.1 Novosphingobium sp. | reverse complement strand
GAGCCAGAACGCATCGATCAAGCACGCCCTGCCCGTCCTGCGGCAGGATGATTTCGCACAGTGGTATCAGGCGGTCATCGCCGAAGCCGAACTCGCCGAGGAATCGGGCGTGCGCGGCTGCATGGTCATCAAGCCGTGGGGCTATGGCATCTGGGAACGCATCCAGAAGCTGATGGACGAACGCATCAAGGAAGCGGGCGTCGAAAATTGCTATTTCCCGCTCTTCATCCCGCTTTCGTATTTCGCGCGGGAAGCCGAGCACGTTGAGGGCTTTGCCAAGGAAATGGCCGTCGTTACGCATCACCGGTTGATCGGCGATGGTAAGGGCGGGCTCGTGCCCGATCCCGAAGCGAAGCTGGAAGAGCCGCTGATTGTGCGGCCGACCTCGGAAACGGTGATCGGCGCTGCGATGGCGCGCTGGATCCAGTCGTGGCGCGATCTGCCGCTGCTGACCAATCAGTGGGCCAATGTGGTCCGCTGGGAAATGCGCACGCGCATGTTCCTGCGCACTAGCGAGTTCCTCTGGCAGGAAGGCCATACAGCGCATGCCGATGAGGCTGACGCGATGGCCGAGACGCTGCGCGCACTGGAAATGTATCGCAGCTTTGCCGAAGACGTGCTGGCGATGCCGGTCGTCGCTGGGCCGAAGCCCGAGAACGAGCGCTTCCCCGGCGCGGTCGAGACGTTCTCGATCGAGGCGATGATGCAGGACGGCAAGGCGCTGCAGGCGGGCACGTCGCACTATCTCGGCACCACGTTCTCGGCAGCGGCGGGCATCCGCTATCAGGACAAGGAGGGCCAGCAGACGCTGTGCCATACGACCAGCTGGGGCGTTTCCACGCGGATGATCGGCGGCGTTATCATGACGCATGGCGATGATGATGGCCTGCGCACGCCGCCGCGCATCGCTCCGCAGCAGATCGTGATCCTGCCGATGCTGCGTGACAACGATGGTGATGCCGCGCTGCTGGACTATTGCACGCAGCTTCGGGCCAAGCTCGCGGCGCTGACTGTGTTCGACGAGAAGGTGCGCGTGCTGCTCGACAAGCGGCCGGGCAAGGCCACCGCCAAGCGCTGGGGCTGGGTGAAAAAGGGCGTTCCGCTGATTCTGGAGATCGGCGGGCGCGACGCGGAAGGCGGGCAGGTTTCGGTCCTGCGGCGTGATCGGCTGTGGCGCGAAGATGGCAAGGCCAACTTCGCCGGCATGGCACAGGATGATTTCGTCGCGAGCGCCGCTTCGGAACTGGAAGCAATTCAAAGCGCGCTGTTCGAAGAAGCCCGCACCCGTCGTGATGCCCAAATCGAGCGCGGGATCAGCGATCTTGAAGGGCTGACGGCGTTTTTCTCCGAAGACAAGGACTTTCCGGGCTGGGTGGAACTGTGCTGGTCGCGGCCCACCGGCGCTGCACTCGACAAGGTGGTCGAGCAGTTGAAGGCGCTCAAGCTGACGATCCGCAACACCCCGATGGATTCGGCACCAGCGCAAGGGCTGTGTCCGTTCACCGGCGAACCGGCGGTGGAACGCATTCTGGTGGCGCGGGCCTACTGAACCAAAGCAGGAGATTGAATGGGGACTGCCCCTGTTTACCTGCCCGTTCGGTCTGGGTCGACAAGATCGACGGGCGGAGTAAGGCTTGCAGCATGAAAAAGCTCCTTGCGCTCCCGCTGCTCGTCCTTGGTCTGCCCACAGTTGCTCTCGCCGCACCCGAAGACGCTGTCACGCAATCTCGGCTTGAGGCCGATGTCGCGCGGCTCGTGGCGTTCGGGACGCGGCACACGCTCTCGTCGCAGGACGATCCGAAGCGCGGGATTGGCGCGGCGCGGCGCTGGGCCGAGAGCGAACTGCGCAAGACCAGCGCGGCGTGCGGCGCATGCCTCGAAATCGTTCTCCCTGAAACCGTGGTCAAGGACGAGGGCCGCGTTCCGGTGGCGACCCGGCTTGTCGATGTGGTGGCGATCCAGCGCGGGACCGTTCGGCCCAACGAGGTCGTGATCGTGCAGGGCCATATCGACAGCCGCAATTCCGATGCGATGGATGCCAAGGGCGATGCACCGGGGGCGAATGACGATGGTTCGGGCACCGCGCTGGTGCTGGAGGCGGCACGTGTGCTTTCCAGCCAAAAATTTGCCGGCACCATCGTCTACGCCGTGCTCTCGGGCGAGGAGCAGGGGCTCTATGGCGGCAAGCTGCTGGCGGACTATGCCAAGGCACAAGGCTGGACGGTGAAGGCCGTGCTCAACAACGATATCGTCGGCAATTCGCGCGGGAGCGATGGGCTGGTCGATGATGCCCATGTTCGCGTCTTTTCCGAAGGGCCGCGCGATGACGCGAGCGAGCGGGCGCGCGACGCGCTGCGCTCCATCGGCGGTGAGAACGACAGCCCCTCGCGCAATCTTTCGCGGTGGATCGCGGGGCTGGCCGATGGCGGCTTGAGTGGAGAGCTGGCCGTGCGGCAGGTGTGGCGCGCGGACCGGATGGGGCGCGGCGGCGATCATCTGCCGTTTCAGGCGATGGGCTATCCGGCGGTCCGCTTTTCCGTGGCGGTGGAGAACTACGAGCGGCAGCACCAGAACGTGCGCACCGAAAGCGGCCGGCCGTTTGGCGATATGATCGAGGCGATGGACTTCCCCTATCTCGCCAAGGTGACGAAGCTGAATGTGAAGGCGCTCGCAGCGCTGGCAGCAGCACCGATGCCGCCGGTGGCCAAGGTGACGGCAGCGGTGCAGACGTATACCGATGTGGATTGGGCGGCCGTGCCGGGCGCGGCGCGCTACCGCGTGTGGCAGCGCCGGACCGATGCGGCGGGCTGGGAGGCGAAGCCGGTGGCGGAGACGGACACGGCGCATGTGCGGCTTGAAGGCGTGCGCGGAGACGACTGGTTCTTTGGCGTGAGTTCGGTGGCGGCGGATGGTGCGGAAAGCCCGATTGCCTCGGCCCTGCCGGGCGGGGCCTATCTGCCTGAGGCGGCCGGAGGGCGCTGAGGCCCCTCACAACTTCGACTAGCCGCTAAAGCGGCAAGTCTTCGTATCTCTCCCCTCAAGGGGAGAGAGCAGTTCTTGCCAAGCTTGGTTCCAAGGCTCAGAGGCTAGGGCATGGCAATCCGCAAGCAGACACCCAACGGCCCTGACGGCCTTCCCACGCGCGATCAGATCCTCGCGTTTATCTCCGAGAGCGAGGAACCGGCGGGCAAGCGCGAGATTTCCAAGGCGTTTGGCCTTCAGGGTACCGAGAAGATTGCGCTCAAGGCGCTGCTCAAGGACATGGCTGAAGAAGGCCTGATCGACGGCAACCGCAGCGCGTTCCACCGGCTTGGCGGCGTGCCGCGCGTGACGGTGCTGCGCGTGCTGGAGATTGAGGACGGGCAGCCGCTGGCCATTCCCGATAGCTGGCAACCCGACGATGGCGCGCCGCCGCCGCGCCTGCGCATCATCGAGCCGCGCGGCAAGGGCAAGAGCGCGCAGGCCGCACTCAAGGTCGGTGACCGGGTGTTGGCGCGGACCGAGGAAGCGGGCCGGGGCCTGATCGCGCACGTGATGAAGAAGCTGCCGACGCGAACCGAGCAGCTGCTGGGCGTGGTCGAGTTCGACGGGGCGGGCAAGCCATGGCTGGCCCCTGTGGACAAACGTGTGCGCAACGCTGTGGCTATCGCGGATTTGGGCGGGGCTGCGGAAGGCCAGTTGGTGCTGGGCGAACCCGTCAGCAAGAGCCCGCGCGCTGGCCTCAAGGTGACCGAAGTGCTGGGCGATCCGCTGGCGCCGCGCGCGTTCAGCCTGATCGCGATTCACAAGCACGGCATTCCCTTCGTATTTCCGCAGGAAGCGGTGGATGAGGCGGCGCTGGCGGCGAGGCTGGCGCTTGCGGAAGGGTCGCGCGAAGATCTGCGCGACTTGCCCATCGTGGCCATCGATCCGATTGACGCGCGCGACCATGACGATGCGATCTGGGCCGAGCCGGACGGGACGGGCGGTTTTCGCGCCGTGGTCGCGATTGCGGATGTGAGCTTTTATGTGCGGCCGGGCGGAGCCGTAGACCGTGAGGCGCGCAAGCGCGGCAATTCGGTCTATTTCCCGGACCGCGTGGTGCCGATGCTGCCGCATGTGCTGAGCGGCGAGGTCTGTTCGCTCAAAGTGGGCGCAGACCGCGCGGCGATGGCCTGCCACCTGACGATTGATGCCAAGGGGCAGATCACAGGCTGGCGCTTCACTCGCGCGCTGGTGCGGATTGCCGAAGTGATTGCCTATGAAGAGGCGCAGCGCCGGATCGACGCGCGCGAGGCAGCGCCGCACTTGCAGAACCTGTGGGCGGCATGGCGGCTGCTGGAAAAGGCGCGTGATGCGCGTGATCCGCTGGCGCTGGAGCTGCCCGAGCGGCAGGTGGTGCTCGATCCCAAAGGCAAGATTGCCGAGATCGCCATTCGCGAACGGCTTGATGCGCACCGCGTGGTCGAGGATTTCATGATCGCGGCCAACGTTGCCGCAGCGAAGGCGCTGGAGGCGAAGGTGGCGCCCGTAGTCTACCGCATCCACGAGCCGCCAAGCCGCGAGAAGCTGGTGACGCTCAAGGACTATCTCGCCACGTTCGGGCGCAAGCTGGCGCTGGGGCAGGTGATCACGCCGGGCTTGTTCAACCGGATGCTGAAGGACGTGACCGATGAGGCCGAGAAGGCGCTGGTGATGGAAGCGGTGCTGCGCAGCCAGACCCAGGCCTATTACGGGCCGCGCAATGCGGGGCATTTCGGCCTCGCGCTGGGCAGCTATGCGCACTTTACCTCGCCGATCCGGCGTTATTCGGATCTGCTGGTCCACCGCGCACTGGTCGATGCCTATCATCTGGAGCAGCCGCGGCCCGAGGCGCACGAAATCCCCGCGACATCCGGCCTTTCAGATCGCGACCGCAGCGATCTGGCGCGGATCAGCGATGCCATTTCCAAGACCGAGCGGCGCGCGATGGAAGCCGAGCGCGAGACGATCGACCGCTATGTGGCGGCCTGGCTGGCAGGCCGTGTGGGCGAAGTGTTCGACACCCGCGTGACGGGTGTGCAGAAATTCGGCCTGTTCGCCACGATCATCGGCCTTGGCGGTGATGGGCTGGTGCCGATTTCAACGCTGGGGGCCGAGCGCTTTGCCCATGACGAGAAGCGGCAAGTGCTGGTGGGCGAGGAGACGGGCGAGGAGTTTGCCATGGGCATGATTCTCAAGCTGCGTCTGGCCGAGGCGAATCCGCTGACCGGTGCGCTCAAGTTCGAGCCGGTGGAGCTCCCCGAGGGCGCGGGGCGGATCGAGCCGCGCGGCGGGCGGCCATTCGACAAGGGGCCAAGGAAGGCGGGCGGATACATTCAGGGTCCGCGCGGGCGTCCGCGCAATATCCGGCATCAGGGGCGCAAGAAGTAGCGCCTCCTCTGCCACGCATTTAGCTGAACGAATCGATCCCGCGTTCGTCGATGCTGCCGGGCACGATCATCAGCACGCAGGGCAGTTGCCCGATCTGCGAGGTGAAGTGCGTGACCAGCGGGCCGGGATTGCCCTCTGCCGCAGCCCCCAGCACCAGCGCCGAGACTTCGGGATGCTGGCCGAGGTATTCGCGCACCACTTGCGGGCCGCTGCCGCTGCGCACCGCGACGGCAGGATCAAGACCGGATTCGCTGGCGAGACTGCCTGCAGCTTCGCGCGCAAGGGTCTCGGCGCGCTCGCGCGCTTCGCTCTCGATGGTGGCCTGAATGCTGCCGAACACGACGAATTCCTGCCGGGGCACGAGCGCGAGGATGTGCACGGTGCCGCCCGTGCGCACGGCGCGGCGGGCCGCAAAGCGCAAGGCGCGGCTTGCTTCTTCGGTTTCATCCATGATCACAAGGTAGACGCGGCTTGGCCCGCGCGCTTCGGCGCCTGATGCCATGCCTGCTTCGCTTGCCGTGGTCATCGTGCCCCCCTCCGACCGAATGGCCCCCTG
>JBIPOH010000205.1:0-5947 GCA_044379435.1 Novosphingobium sp. | reverse complement strand
AAGCGCCAGCAGGGCATCAGCCTGATGGTCTCGCACTTGCGCGGGTTCACGCCCGATACGCTCGATCCGCGCTACAAGTGCCTGAGCAGGATGCATTTCCAGCTTGCCCGGCTGGAAGCCAGCGCGGCGGGCTATGATGATCTGATCTGGCTCAATTCGCAGGGTTTCGTGGCCGAAGGGCCGGCATCCAATCTTTTCATGGTGAAGAACGGCGTTCTGCACACACCTTCGGACGAGATCCTCCACGGCATCACGCGCAAGAGTTTCCTCGAACTGGCGGCGCGTGCTGGAATTCCGGTCAAATTGTCGCAGTTCACGGTCTATGACCTGTGCATCGCGGACGAGGTTTTTACCACCAGCACGGCGGGCGGGGCGCTCCCGGTGCGAGAAATCGCTGGCCGCGTCCTCAAAGGCCCCACGCCCGGACCGATCACCCGGCAGCTCGACGCGCTGTATTGGCAGACCCGCGAGGCCGGAGAGCACGGCACGCCGATTGCCTGACCTTTGATGGCGGGCGCTGCCGCCACAATCGCCGGATGCCCGAGTGCGCCGCAAGGGAGCAGTCAAAGCAGCACAGGGGCCGACCTGCGGGCATGAAAAAGCCCCGCAAAAGCGGGGCTTTTCAAAGTTTTCCGATGGTGGGCGTAGCAAGGATTGAACTTGCGACCCCTACGATGTCAACATAGTGCTCTACCACTGAGCTATACGCCCGCACCATCGAACCTCCGAAGCGCCAAGCGCCCGGGAGAGGCAGCCCATTAGCCGCGAGTGGCGGGGCTGGCAAGGGGGTTTTCGGGGTCCTTCAGCGCACGTTCCCGGTCATCGGCGAATCGGCGAACACGCGTTCCACTTCGAGCACGAGATCGCGCAAGTGGAAGGGCTTCGAAAGGACGCGCGCGCTCGGCGCCTCGCGATTGGCCTTGAGCGTGACGGCGGCAAAGCCGGTGATGAACATGACCTTGGTCGCGGGGCTGATCTCGGCGCAGCGCTGCGCGAGTTCGATTCCATCCATTTCCGGCATGACAATGTCTGACAGCAGCAGATCGAAGTGCTGTGTTTCGAGCAGGGGTACGGCCTCGGTCCCGCGATCGACGGACACGACCTCGTAACCGGCGTTTTCGAGCGCACGGGCAAGATAGGTGCGCATCGCTTCTTCGTCTTCGGCCAGGAGGATTCGAATCATGGTCACCTTCGTTCGTCTTGCCGCTGTGCCGCGCTGCCCGAAAGCGGCGGCTGGTGGCTTCCTTGTCCCGGTGGGGACTACACCCGCGCAGGTTAAGATTCCATCCAGATTGGCCCCCCTCTTTCTGCGCATCATGGAGCGCTTTGACATGCGCGCCAAACCCCGGCAGCCTTCACCCATGAACCGAACATTCGCGTCGCAGGGCGAATCGCCTGCACACGGTAGCGCCGCGCCGGTCAGCGGGGGTTTCGTGCCCGGGCTGGAGGGAACTCCCGCGTTCACCGTGTGGAGCCAGGACCCCTCGCCAGTGCCGGTGGTCATCGCAGTGCCCCATGCCGGGCGCAGCTATCCCGAGGCGCTGGTTTCGCACATGCGCCAGCCCGCGTTCAGCGCGCCGCGGCTGGAGGACCGGCTGGTCGATCTGATCGGCCGCGCGGTGGCGGAGCGGACTGGCGCGGCGCTGCTGGTGGCCCATGCGCCGCGCGCGATGATCGACCTCAACCGCGCGAGCGACGATGTGGACTGGGACATGATCGGCGGCGGTGCGCCCGATGCCGGCCCCGTTTCGGCGCCATCGCCCGGACGGCGCGCGCGCAGCGGGCTGGGCCTCGTGCCGCGGCGGCTGCCCGGGCTGGGGGAGCTGTGGAAGCGGCCCATCGCGCATCACGAACTTTCGGCGCGGATCGCCGGGGTGCACGAGCCCTATCATGCCGCGCTGGCGGCGCTGCTGGAAACGGTGCGCGCGCGCTGGGGCGCGGTGCTGCTGATCGATCTCCATTCGATGCCGCCGCTGCCTGCGCGCGCCGGGGAACCTTCGGCGCAGTACGTGGTGGGCGACCGCTTCGGCGCGGCCTGTGACGGGGCGCTGGTGGCCGAAGCCTTTGCCGCGCTGGATCGGGCGCAGCGGCTGGCCGCGCACAACCGGCCCTATGCCGGAGGCTATGTGCTCGAACGCCATGCGCGCCGCGCCGCCGGAATCCATTGCCTGCAACTGGAGATCGACCGGCGGACCTATCTCGATGCCGCGATGGCCGAGCCGGGGCCGGGGCTTGGCGCCACGATCGAGGTGGTGGCCGCGCTGGTGCAGCGCATGGCGATTGCCGTATCGGATCTGGGCCGCGAACGTGGCTATTGGCGCGCGGCGGCGGAATAGAATCTTGATTTCATGAAAAAACCACCTGGAGCATTGCTCCAGGTGGCCAAGGTTCAGGGAGGAGGTGCACAAAGTGCACCTGCCGCGCCGGGCCATGAGGGGAGCACCGGAGCGACTAGGGGAAGATAAGGAGGAGCCTGCAGCAGCGCAAGGGATTTCGCCCTCCAAAATGGCGGCTTCGTGCCACCCCCTTATCTGGTCGGTATTACGTGTTATTCAGAACGCCGGCAGCTGGGGCGTGGGGCCAACGCCCTGTTCCACCTGCTTGCCGAAGATCGTGCTCATCAGATCGAGCGAGAAGACGTGCGCATAGAGCAGCGGCAGCAGCCCGCTCTGCGCCCAGCCGCGCAGGACATCGCCGCGCATTTCGCGCAGCTTTTCCTGATTCACCATCTGGAAGCCGCGGTAGACGAAGGGCTGTTCGACGCCGGCCTGCTGGATTGCAGCTTCGCCGTCCATCAACAGATCGTGCTTGGTCAGTTCCTCGACGAACGCCTGCGTGCGCTGGCCAGCCTGTTCGAACTGCTCGCAGAACTGCAGCACGTTGCGCGTGGCTTCCGAAGGCTCTTCCCCGGTGAACAGGGCTTCACCTTCGGCAAAATCGCCGAGCAGGTTCGTGGTCGGATCGAAGCACAGCGACAGATCGGTGGTGTCCGGCGTCAGCTTGGCGAGGAGGAAGGGATAGCGGCGCGCATAAGCGGGGACATAGGCGCCCGGTGCAACGTTGCCTTCGGCATCGACGAACACGTTGATGCCTTCGTTCAGACCCATCAGCGCCAGCGGCACTGGGTTTTCGCCCGAGGCGAAGATGATCGGAAAGTGGCGCGCGGCCTGCGGAAATTCTTCGACCGTCAGCGGGATCGCGTGCTGGCCGGCCATCCATGTAGCCTTGTCGGCGCCGCGGGCCTTCCAGTTCGCGTGATCGCGCAGGTTGAGCGGCGTGAGATCGTTGTAGAACAGGGGCAGGGACTGCGGCGCGCTGGCCATGGAAGCTTCTCCGTGAGAATGATCGCCATACACGCGCTGGGACGCGCGATATTGGGGCGGGACGCGCGCCGTTTAGGGATTGTCAGTGACCTGCGCAAGTGCAGGCGAAGACAAGCTGTCACACGCCGGGACGCCGCCATGCCGGGCGTGTGTGGTCTGCGCTTTGCGTCAGATCAGCTTGCCGGGATTGAGCAGGCCCTGCGGATCGAGCGCGGCCTTGATCTGGCGCAGCAGCGCCAGCGCGACCGGATCGCCGAGCCGGGCAAGCTCGTCGCGCTTCAACTGGCCAATGCCGTGTTCGGCGGAGATCGAGCCGCCCCATTCGGTCACGAGATCGTGGACCTGCGCGCTGATCGCCTTGCCATCGGTGGTCTGCCAGGTGGCGGGGTGCACGCCAGAAGGTGCGATCACGTGGAAGTGGATATTGCCATCGCCAAGATGGCCAAAACCGACGGCGCGCGTACCGGGCCAGGCGGCCTCGATCAGCGGTACGGCGTGCTCCACAAAGGCGGGCATGCGGTGGGTGGGCACGCTGATATCGTGCTGGACGGCAGGGCCGAGCGCGCGTTCGGCCGGGGCGATGCTGTCGCGCAGGGACCAGAAGGCTTCGGCCTGCGTTTCATTCGCGGCAATCGTGGCATCGGCGATGAGACCGGCTTCGAAGGCTGAGGCAAGGAGCGCTTCGGCGCGTTCGGGCAGCGCGGCGGCAGCGGCCTCGTTCGTGGCGACAAGTTCGATCAGCGCGTGCCATGGGTGAGGCTCTGCCAGCGGAGGACGCGCCGTGGGCAGATAGGCGCAAACGGCTTCCAGCGAATGCCGGGGCAGCACTTCAAACCCTTCGAGCGCCTGCCCGCACTGCGCTTCGGCATGGAGCAGCAGCGCGCGGGCATCGTGCAGCGAGGCAAGGCCCGCCCACAGCACGGCGCGGCCCGCGATGGCGGGCTCCAGCCGCAGCGTGGCGGCGGTGATGATCCCCATGGTTCCTTCGGAGCCGATCAGCACCTGCTTGAGATCGAACCCCCGGTTGTCTTTCTTGAGCGGGGTCAGCGTATCGAGCACGGAGCCATCGGCCATGACCGCTTCGAGCCCGAGCACGGAGGCGCGCATTGTGCCATGCCGCAGCACCTGCGTGCCGCCGGCATTGGTGGAAACAAGGCCGCCGATGGTGGCCGAGCCTTTGCCGCCAAGGGTGAGGGGGAAGCGCAGCGACGCGGCGTCTGCCGCTTCGTGCAGCGTTTGCAGGATCACGCCGGCTTCGGCGGTGACCGTGCGGTTTTCCGCATCGAGCGCGCGGATCGTGTTCATCCGGCGCAGGCCGAGGAGCAGCGCCTGGCCCCCGGTGTCGGGCGTGGCGCCGCCCGACATGCCGCTGTTGCCGCCTTGCGGGACCACGGCCACGCGGTGCTGCGCGCACAGCTTCATCAGGGCCGCGACTTCGGCCGTGGAGACGGGCGAGGCCATGGCCAGCGCGCGGCCCGTGAAGCGCCCGCGCCAATCGGTGAGCCACGGCGCCATGAGGTCGGCATCGGCGGTGAACCCGCGCGGGGAGAGCAGCGCCGAGGCGGCTGCGAGGAAGGGGGTGTGATCTTGGCTGGGCATCGCCGGAAGGGCTAATCCCGGCAGGGCACCACGGGCAATTCATTTTTTCGTGAAGGCAGGTTAAGCCGGGGTTCAAGCGCAAGTGCTAGCAGGGAATTGCGATTCTCCGGCGGTCCGTAATGGCCCGGACAGGAAGAACGCGGGGCAGGGACACAACATCGAGGGAAACACTGCAGCCATTGCCGCCATGACCACGTTTTTCGATCTTTTCGCGAGCATCGCCCTTGCCCTGCCGGGCTTCCCGGCGGACGAGCACGTGTTTGCGCCGTTGGACGAGGCGGCGGCGGAAAGCGACGTGTGGGCCGCAGCCGGGCTGCCAGCGGGCTCTCCGCTGGTGGTAAGCCCGCAAGGCGCGGCGACAGGGATCAATCCCTTCGGCCCCGATGTGTGGGATCAGGTGCGGATCGAACAGCAGGTGATCATCCGGGTGACGCCGCGCAATGCGGGGCGCGATGCGGCGGTGCCGCAGATGCTGCCGTTGCAGCGGATGCAGCCGATGTTGCAGCCGATGGTGCCGCAGCCGCGTTCGTCTCCCTCGCGGGTGCGTGAACGCAAGGCGGGCAAATGCATGCCGGCAACGGGCATCGCGGCCGTGCAGCCGACCAGCGACGGGCGGCTGATGTTCTATATGCGCGATCGGCGGATGCTGGCCGCAGGGCTGGAAAAGGCGTGCAGCGCCCGCGATTTCTATCAGGGTTTCTACATGTCGAAGACGGTGGACGGGCAACTGTGCGTGGGTCGCGATGCGATCCATTCGCGCGCAGGCACGACCTGCAAGCTGCGGGACGTGCGCGAATTCGTGGCCGCGCCCGCAAATCATGATGATGATGACGACGATGACGATTGAGCCGCGCTGACGGCCGGGACATGGATCGGGCTGCGGCAACGGATCGTGGGCATCCGGGTCCGTGTCCAGTTTCCTTGACTTTCGTGGCGGTTTGGGACTAGGCGCGGGCTTACGAAGTTCGGCCCGCAAGGCCCGCCTTCCGGCGCACAGGATATCCCCCGCGCGCTCCTGCTTTTCG
>JBIPOH010000015.1:0-19772 GCA_044379435.1 Novosphingobium sp. | reverse complement strand
CCGAGCGCGGCTACAAGGTCATCGTGGTCGAGGGCGAGCGCGTGGGCTGGGGCGCGTCGGGGCGCAACGGCGGGCAGCTGGTCAATGGCTACAGCCGCCGGATGCTCGAAGTGCGCCAGCACTATGGCGCGGAGGCCGAGAAGGCATTTGGCGCGATGGCGCTGGAAGGCCAGTCGATCATCCGCGAGCGCGTCGCCAAGTATGGCATCCAGTGCGACTTGCGCGCGGGCAATGCGATCATGGCGATGAGCAAGCCGCAGCTGAACTTGCTGGCCGAGCGGACCGAGGAATGGCACCGGCACGGGCATACCCAGATGTTTCTGGCCGAAGGCGCGGCGGCGCGCGAGCATATCAATTCGGACCGCTATATCGGCGGCATGTTCGATCCCATCGGCGGGCACATGCATTCGCTGAACTACGTGCTGGGCGAAGCGGCGGCGTTCGAAAGCCTCGGCGGGCGCATCTTCGAGAACTCGCGCGTCACGCATGTGGACCGGGGCGCGGAGCCGGTGGTGCACACAGCCCGGGGCAAAGTGCGCGCGAACAAGGTGCTGGTTTGCGGCAATGCCTATCTCGGCGATGCCGCGCCCGATCTTTCCGGGCGCATCCTGCCGGTTTCGAGCCAGGTGATCGCGACCGAAGTGCTGGGCGATGATCTGCTCGAAACGCTGTTTCCGACCAATTACTGCATCGAGGATATCCGCTACATCCCGGACTACTACCGGCGCACGGCAGATGGCCGGCTGCTCTATGGCGGCGGCACGATCTATGGCGGGTTCGATCCAGCCTCGATCGAAGGCAAGATCCTGCCGCAGCTGCACCAGACCTTCCCGCAGCTGAAGGGCGTGAAGGTGGACTTCCAGTGGAGCGGCAATTTCGCGCTGACGATGACGCGCTATCCGCAGATGGGCCGCGTGTCTGACAGCGTCTATTTCTCGCAGGGCGACAGCGGCCACGGCGTGACGACGACACAGATGTTGGGGCGGCGCCTGGCTGAGGCAATCGACGGGCAGATGACCAAGTTCGACGTCTTTGCCTCGCTGCCGTACATCCCCTTCGTGGGCGGAAAGCTGTTTCGCGTGCCCTACTGCGTGGTCGGCGCATGGTACTATGGCCTGCGCGACAAGCTTGGAATCTAACGACGAATCCTGAATCTAAAGCGAGCTTTAGGTCAGATTCAGGTTTGCGATTCCTTTCAAGGCCTTGGCTGTCAGCTCTGCCTTCCAGTTCTGACCGGCAAGGTCCGGGCGCGCGTCGCTCCAGCCGATCAGCATCAGGGTGCGCATGAGCAGGAACAGGCGCAACTGCGCATGGGCGCCTGCCGGTAGCGCGCGGCGCTGGGCGTAGCCGCCGAGGAAGCGGTCCAGCAGCTCCGGGAAGCGGGGGTGGCTGGAGGCGCTCCACAAGCTGACAGCCATGTCGAACACCGGCCAGCCCCACGCGCAGTCGTCGAAATCGATGAGGCCCAATTGATCCCCGCTGACGAGGACGTTGGCGGGGTGAGCGTCGGCGTGGATCAGGATCAGCGGATCGGCGAGGGCGGCGAGACGGGCGGCGACAGACCCGCGCGCGGTGGCGAGAAGCTGGCGCTCGTCGGGGGCAAGGACGGAGGCGTCCCAGAAGCGGCCCCAGAACGGCTCCTCGCCAACCAGCCCTTGCGCATCGAGACGGTGACGGGTGAAGCTTGGCGGAGGCGTCCAATCGGCGGTGGAATTGTGGAGATCGGCGAGGAGCGCACCGGTGCTTTCGAACCAGTGCCAGGTTGCGGGGCCGCGATCGGTGCCGATCAGGCTTTCGAGGGTCTGGCCTGGGTGCCATAGCGTCATGCCCGCAAGGCGGCTGCCCTCGCGGTCTGGCGTGGCGACTTCGGTGTACCAGGCGCCATCTGCGGTGCGGCGGCCGGTGGGGACGAGAAGGCCTTGTTCGGTCAGGTGCGCGGTGAGCAGGCGGTCGGATTCCAGCGCGGGGAGGTCGTGATAGCCGGGGCGGTGGAGGCGCAGGGCCCATGTCGTGCCGTCCGGCGCATCGGCGCGGAACACCACGTTCTCGCTCTTGCCGATGGGCTGGGGTTCGGTTTCGGGGAGGCCGAAGGCGGCGAGCGCAGCGCATGCAGCGGGGAGGTAGGCTTCCATCTCAGCCACGCGCGGTCACGCGGTCGAAGGCATCGAGGAAGGCCATTGCATCTTCACGCGGAAGCACCAGCGGCGGGCGGATTTTCACGCAATTGTTGAACGCGCCATCGACCGAGGTGAGGAAGCCTTCGCGGCGCAGTGCGCAGACGAGGGCGAAGGCGTGGCGCGCGTCGGGATTGCCCTCTGCGTCCACGAACTCAGCGACAATAAACAGGCCCGTGCCGCGCACATCGATCAGGCCGGGGGTGTGGCCGAGGCGCTGCTGGAGCGCGGCTTTGAGTTCAGCGCCGAGGGCGTGGCTGTGTTCGACGAGGCCTTCCTCCTCGATCACATCGATCACGGCGAGGCCGACCGCACCTTGGAGCGGGCTCGCGGCGAAGGTGTTGAAATAGCGGGTTTCGGCGCGGAACTGCTCGACGATATCGCGGCTGGCGGTGGTGGCGGCCAGCGGCAGGCCCGCGCCCATCGGCTTGCCGGTGACGACAATGTCCGGGGTGAGGGCGACATGGTTATAGCCCCACCAGTCGCCGCTGCGGCCATAGCCGGCTTGCACTTCATCGGCGATGATCAGGCCGCCCTCGACGCGGACCAGCGCGGCGGCCTTGGCCATGAAGCTGGCGGGGATATCGGGCAGGCCCTCATTGGCGAGGATCGGACACAGGATCAGCGCGGCGAAGCCTTGGCCGGTGGCCTTGAGGTCTGCGATGGCGGCGCTGAGGCAAGCGACATAGGCATCCGCCAGCGCGTCCTCGGAAAGGCCAGCGGCCAGCGGGCGAAGCGTTTCGGGGAACGGAATCGAGCGCAGGTGCGGATGGCGCGTGTCGCCCGCCGCAAGGTTCGTCAGCGCGCCAACCATGCTGTTGTTGCCGTGGTAGGTGTGGTTGGTGCAGACGATCCCGCGCTGGCCCGTGGCGATCTGCGCCATGCGCAGCGCGATCTCGATGGCTTCGGTGCCGGAGCAAGAAAACACCGCGCTCTGCGTGACGCGCTGCAGCGCGGTGAGGCGTTCGGCGAGCGCAATCGAGGGTTCGCTGAGGTAGCGGCTGTGGGTGTTGAGCGTGGCCTGCTGGTGCGCCATGGCCTCCACCACGCGTGGGTGTGCGTGGCCGATGGAGGCGACGTTGTTGTACATATCGACGTAGCGGCGGCCGTCCGCGCCGAAGAGGCTGGCGCCTTCACCGCGCACCAGATGCAGCGGCTCATCGTAGAACAGCTTGGCGCCGCGCCCGAAAGCGCGGTCGCGGCGCTGGACCAAAGCGTCAGGCGTTGCGGAGGTACCAGTCATAATCGAGCGCGGTGACCTCGCTGTAGAAGCGGTCCTGTTCGGTGCGCTTCACCGCGCAGTACATGTCGACGAAGGTATCGCCGAGGTAGTCGCGCATGATGGGCGAGGCATGAAGCGCGTCGATTGCGGCGTACCAGTTGCCGGGGACTTGATAGGGGCTGTCTGCTGCGGCCTTGTAGCCATCGCCGACGACCGCCGGGCCGGGATCGATCTGGTTCACCATACCGTGATGGACGCCCGCGAGCATGGCGGCGAGCGCGAGGTAGGGGTTGGCATCGGCTCCGGCGAAGCGGTGCTCGACATGGCGCGAGGCGGCGGGGCCGGCGGGAATGCGCAAGGAGACCGAGCGGTTGTTGACGCCCCAGATCGGCGCGGTGGGCGCGTAAGAATTGGCGCGGAAGCGGCGATAGGAATTGGCGTTAGGGGCGAAGATGCCGAACGCTTGCGACTGGGTTTCGCGCAGGCCGCCGATGGCGTGGCGCATCTGCTCGGTGCCTTCCGGGTCTTCGCTGGTGAAGCCGTTCTTGCCTGCGGCGTCCGCCATGCTGAAGTGGAGGTGCATCGAGCTGCCAGCGGCGTGGCTGAAGGGCTTCGCCATGAACGTGGCGGCCATGCCCTGCGTTTGCGCGACGCCCTTGGCGAGGCGCTTGTACATCTGCGCTTCGTCTCCGGCGCGCAAGGCATCGGGGCGGTGGTGGAGGGTCAGCTCGACTTGGCCCTGCGCATATTCGGAAATCACCGCTTCGAGCGGAATGCCCTGCACATCGGCCTGCCGCCACAGTTCCTTGAAGAAGGGGGCGAAGTCCTGAATGTCCGTCAGGCTGAAGACATCGATCAGATGGGGCTGCGCGGCGGTGTGCGGCGAGCGGGCAAGGTGCACTTCGCCGCGCGGGCCGCGCACCGGATCGACGAGGTAGTATTCGATCTCGCAGGCGACGACGGGCGTGAGGCCGAGCGGCTTGAAGCGTTCGACCACGCGGGCCAGCACGTGCCGCGGATCGAGTTCGCAGGGCGTGCCATCGGCGTAGTACATCGATGTGATCACTTGCGCGACATCATCGCCCAGCCACGGCGCCTTGACCAGCGTGCCGGGGACGGGGCGCAGCATGTAGTCCGGATCGCCGTTGCCCCAGACGAGGCCTGTGTCCTCGCAGTCCTGCCCGGTCACGTCTGCCACCAGCATCGAGCTGGGATAGAGGCGGCCGCTTTCGTAGATCGCCATGAGCTCACTCTTGCGCACGCGCTTGCCGCGCGGGACGCCGGAGAGCGCGGTGAAGATCACTTCGATGAAGGCGATCTCGGGATTGGCGGCGAGGAAATCGCGTGCCTCTGCCGGATCGGCGATCATGGATTGCGGGGCGGTCATGGGTCGGCGTGGTCCTCGGGAGCTTCCTAACGGGTGGTATGGAGCAGGGCGGGGGGTGTCAATCGCGCTTGGCGCGGGCGCTGATTTGTGATCACATGGCAGCATGATGGCAACAGATCTCGGCGCGGAAATCGAAGCAACGGGCCAAGACCCGCGCACGCTGCACCAGCAGGTGCTGGCGGGGCTGCGGCGGCGCATCCTGCTCGGCCAGATCGAGCCGGGGCAGGCGCTGACGATCCGGGGGCTGGCCGCCGAATTGGGGGTGAGCGCGATGCCGGTGCGCGAGGCGCTGCGCCAGTTGGTGGCAGAACGCGCGCTGGAATTGATGGACAACCGGCGGGTGCGCATTCCGCCCATGACCATCGAGCGCTTCGAAGACCTCATTGCCGCGCGCATCGTGCTGGAAGCCGAAGCGGCGGCGCGCGCCATGCCCTATGTGACCGATGCCGTGATTGCGCGGCTGGAGGCGGAAGATGCCGCCATCAACGCGGCTGAGGCAGCGCGCGATTATGATCGCTGGATCAGTGCAAACTATGCTTTCCATTCCGTACTTTACGGGGCGGCAGGGCAATCCGCGTTTTTGCCGCTGATCGAATCGCTGTGGCTGCAGATCGGGCCGTTCCTGCGCCGCGCGCTACGCACCCTATCGGGCCATTACACGGTGGACCGCCACGGCGAAGCGCTGGCGGCGCTGCGGCGGCGTGATACGATGGCGCTGCGGATCGCGATCGAGGCCGATATCCGTGACGGCATCGCCCATATCGGCAGCACGCTGATCCGCAGCGAGGCGCGGGACAAGGCACTGGGACGAATTCCGGAGGGCACTATGGCATGAGCGAGCAGTTGGCCGAGCAGAAAGGCCAGCCCAGTCTGGCCAAAGGCGCGCTTTCGGCGCTGGAATCGACGATCATGGGGATCGCGGGAACATCGCCCGCCTTCACCGTCGCCGTGACGACCGGCACGATTTATGCCGCCATCGGCACGCTTTCGGTGGGCAGTCTGCTCTACAGCGGCGTGATCATGCTGGGCATCATGTTTGCCTTTGCCAAGCTCAACCGCGTGATGCCCGATGCCGGCGCGGCGTTTGCCTGGGTCGGCGCGGTGTTCGGTCCCACTTGGGGGTTTTTCGCCGGGTGGGGTCTGATGGTCGCCTCGGTGGTGTTCATGGTTTCCGCCACGCTGCCGGCCGCGACTGCCACGTTGCTGCTCTTCGCGCCCGATCAGGTGGAGAACACGCCGCTGGTGACGGCGATTGCGGCGGTGTGGCTGACCGTGGTGACCGCCATCGTGCTGCGCGGCATCAAGCACGCCAGCACCGCGCAGGTGACGGTGACGGTGATCGAAGCGGCCATCGTGGTGGCGCTGCTGGGCGCGGCGGTGTTCTGGTTTGGTGCCGATCCCGCGCATGTCCCTTCGCTGGACTGGATCGCGCCGGGATCGTTCACGTTCCGCTCGTTCGCCGATGGGGCCATTGTCTCGGTGTTCTTCTATTGGGGCTGGGACGTCACGATGAACCTGGGCGAGGAGACCGAGCCCGAGGACGCATCGAAGGGCGCGTTCTGGGCGATGATCAATCTCATCGTGTTCTTCGTGATCCTGATGACGGTGGTGCTGATCGCGCTGTCCGACAAGGAAATCGCGGCGGCCAACACCAACGTGCTCTATGCGATTTCGGCCAAGATCTTTCCCGCACCATGGAGCTACCTCGTCGTGCTGGCCACGGTGCTGAGCACGGTGGGCGCGCTGGAGACGCAGATCCTGCAGTTCAGCCGGAGCATGTATTCGATGGCGCGCGCAGGCGTGATGCACCCGCGCTATGCCGCCGTGCACCGCGAATGGCAGACCCCGTGGGCGGCAACGCTGGTGATCTGGGGGCTGGGCCTGATGCTGCTGTTTGCCGCGTCCTACATGCCCTCGGTGGCAGCTATCCTCGAAAGCTCGATCGAGGCGATCGGCCTGCAGATCTGCTTCTACATGGGCCTGACGGGCTATGCCTCGGCCTGGCATTTTCGCGGCCTCCTGAAGACTGACCGGCGCGAGGCGTTCACGCATGTCGTGATGCCGCTGATCGGGGCGCTGTTCATGACCGGGGTGGCGGCGTGGGTGATCCCCACGTTCAGCCTGATCGTGCTGACGATAGGGATTGGCGGGCTGGCGCTGGGCTTCATTCCGCTGGGCCTTGGTATCCTCCGCAAGGCAAAGGGCTGAGCGCCGCGAATTGCAACTAAATATACCTAAGTGTTAACTGCATGTTTGGGCCGTCCTGCTAGCGCTGCTGGCCGGAGACCCGATCTTGAACGACGTTGCCTTTACCATGCGCCCGGGGAAGCGGGGGCTGCCCGGACCAGACAGGGTTGCAGGCGGGGCTTTGGCCAGCCCTGCGGCCCAGTTTGCCGTGCAGCCGTGGCGCGCGTGGGCTTCGGCTGAGGCGCGCGCCGCGTGGGATGCGCTGGCAGCGCGGGCGGGGACGCCCAACCCGTTTTTTGAGCACTGGTATCTGCTGCCGGGCCTGGCACGGTTCGATCCCGGCGCGCGGGTACAGATCGCGGCGCTGATGCGCGGCGATGCGGCGGAGGCGCTGATCCCCATGCAGCGCGCGCGCCGCTATGGCCGCCATCCGTTGCCGCATCTGGCAGTATGGCTTCATGCCAACACATTTCTGGGCGCGCCGCTAGTGGCGGCGGGGGCGGAAGAGGCGTTCTGGGAGGCGCTGCTCGATTGGGCGGACCGCAATCCGGGATCGGCGCTGTTTCTGCATCTTGCCGCGCTGCCGCTTGATACCGCGCTGGCCGATGCCTTGTTTGCGCTCTGTGCGCGGCAGGGGCGGCAGGCAGCGCTGGTGCACCTTGAAGAGCGCGCGCTGCTGGCCTCGAAACTGGGGCCGGTGGGCTATCTGGAGCAGGCCTTGCCGGGCAAGAAGCGCAAGGAGCTGCGCCGCCAACACACGCGGCTGGCCGAGCAGGGGGCGCTGGCGTTTACGCGCCGTGATGATGCGGACGGGATCGAGCCGTGGGTCGAGCAGTTCCTCGCGCTGGAGGCACGGGGCTGGAAAGGCAGCGCGGGCAGCGCACTGGCCTGCGCGGCCGAGACGGCGGGCCTGTTTCGCGAGGCGATGACGGCGGCAGCGCAGCGGGGATGCCTTGAGCGGCTGAGCCTTGACCTCGATGGCCAGCCGATTGCCATGCTGGCAAGCCTGATCGCGCCGCCGGGGGCGTTTTCCTACAAGACTGCGTTCGACGAGCGCTACGCCCGCTTTTCGCCCGGCGTGCTGCTGCAACTGGAAAATCTGGCGCTGCTGGACCGGCCCGAGGTGTGCTGGGCCGATAGCTGCGCCGCGCCCGATCACCCGATGATCGATTCGCTGTGGCGCGAGCGCCGCCCGCTGGGCCGGGTTTCCATTGCAATTGGCGGCGGCGCGCGGCGCACGCTGTTTGGCAGCCTCGTTTCCTTTGAACTGTCCCGCAATCCACCCAGCACTCCACAAGGCATGGCATGAGTTTTTCCGCCTTCACCCCTGCCGCGCGCGCGGACTTTGCCGCAGCCTATCCTGAAGTGCCGCACCGGCTCACGCACGATCTGCGCGGGCATCCGCTGCTCACGCTTGAGGCGCTGGCCGATCTGGCCGAAGCGCTTCCCGAAGGATCGCGCGAGTACAACCGCGCCGATCTGCCGGTGGGGCTGAACGGCGTTGTCCCGCCCGCCAACGGCCTTGGCATTGGCGAAACGATCCGCCGGATTGCCGAGACCGGAAGCTGGGCCGCGCTCAAGAACATCGAGGCCGTGCCCGCCTACCGTGATCTGCTGCTCTCGCTGCTGGAGGAACTGCGCCCCGCCATCGAGGCGCGCACCGGGGCGATGCTGCGCCCGCAAGCCTTCGTGTTCATCACCAGCCCCGGCGGGGTTACGCCGTATCACTTTGATCCGGAGCACAATATCCTGCTGCATCTGGCGGGGGTGAAGACGATGACGCTGTTTCCGCACGGGGACCCCCGATACGCGCCGGACGAGACGCACGAGAGCTATCACACCGGCGGGGGGCGCGAACTGTTCTGGACCGAAGATCTGGCGCGCGGCGGGAAGGAATGGAAGCTGCGGCCGGGCGAGGCGCTCTATGTGCCGGTGATGGCGCCGCATTTTGTGCGCAATGGGCCCTCCAGCGCGATTTCGCTGTCGATCACCTGGCGTTCGGAATGGAGCTTTGCCGAAGCCGACGCGCGCGCCTTCAACCGCGTGCTGCGGCGGGCCGGGCTGCGTCCGCGCGCGCCGGGGCGCTGGCCGCAGGATAACCGGGTGAAGGCCGCGGGCTGGCGCGTGCTGCGGCGCCTGCCCATGATTGGCTAAGGCTTCTGGGCTGAAACCAGCTTTCCGTTGACGCAAACGGCAGGCTGGGCAATGCGCTTGGCCCATGAGCAAAACGCCTGAAAATTCCGATCCCGCCGATCTCGTCGCTGGCCTGCTGCGCCTGCTGGATGTGGCCGATGGCGGTAACGATCACTTTGCCGGCGCGCGCAAGCCCGGCGGGGTGGGGCGCGTGTTTGGCGGGCAGGTGATCGGGCAGGCGCTGGCCAGCGCTGAGCGCACCGTGCCCGAGGACCGCCCGGTCCATTCGCTCCACGCCTATTTCCTGCGCGGCGGCAGCGAGGACTTCGGGATCGATTTCGAAGTGATGCGCGATCTCGATGGTGGCAGCTTTGCCAACCGGCGGGTGGTGGCGAGCCAGCCTGACGCGAGCGGGAACATGCGCCCGATCCTCACCATGGTCGCCTCGTTCCACAAGCGCGAGCCGGGGGTGGAGCACGCCGAACCCATGACGCAGGTGGCGCCGCCCGAAGACTTGCGCAGCGAGCAGGACTTGCGCGCCGAATATGCCGACAAGGTGCCCGAACGGATGCGGCGCATGATGCTGGAGCCGCGCCCGATCGAGCTGCGCCCGGTGGAGACGCGGCACTGGATGGGCGCAGGCCCGCGCGAGCCGCTGTCGCATACCTGGATGCGCGCGGTGGCTCCGCTGCCCGATGATCCCAAGATCCACCGCGCGGTGCTGGCCTATGCCAGCGACATGACGCTGCTGGGCACCGCCACGCTGCCGCACGACATCAGCTGGTCCAAGGGCAACATGATGGGCGCCAGCCTCGATCATGCGATCTGGTTCCACGATGATTTCCGCGCCGACGAATGGCTGCTCTATGTGTGCGATAGCCCGTGGGCGGGCCGCGCGCGCGGGTTCAACCGGGGGCGCATCTTCACGCGCGATGGCAGGCTGGTGGCCAATGTGGCGCAGGAAGGGCTGATCCGGCCGCTGGCGAAAAAGCTGGCCGACTGAGGTCTATTGCCTGAGGTCTATTGCCTGAACGTTATTGTTTTCCCGGCGGGCAGTTCACGATGGCTTCGAGCAGCGTGACCTGCACCAGCGAGGACGAGACCATCGTCAGCAGGCGGTCGGTATTGGTCTTGTCCGAAAGCGAAACGACGATTGCGTCGAACGCCTTGCAGCGCTGCAGCGTGGTCACGCCGCCGCCATACTGATTGCCGATCATCGTGAGGTAGCGATCAAACGGATCGGTGCGGCGAGAGACCTTGGCCGCTGGTTTCGCCGGAGCCGGGACCGGGGCGGCGGCAGTGCGCAGCTTTCCGGCTCCCGCCTTCCCAGCAGGTGTTTTTCCAGCCGGTGTTTTCCCGGCAGCAGGCTTCGTGGCTGCAAGTGGAGCGGCCGGCGCGCTCGCGGCCGGTGCAGCCAGCGTGGCTGCGCCCGCAGCGGTTTTGGTCTTCAGGCTGCGCAGAAACACTGCCACGCGGTCGTTCGCTTCGCTCAGCATCGTGCGGCGCGCGCTGTTCATTTCATCGAGGTGATCGCTGATCCCTACGCCGACATGCTTGCAGCGCACCGACACGCCCATCATCATCGTCTGAAATTCGACAATGCGCGCGGCCTGAACCGTGGCGGCATCGGGGCAGACCGCCGCCGCTGCCTGCGCAGCAGGCGGTGCCAGCGGCAGGGCAACCATTGCGGCCATGGCGGCGGCGCGCAGGATGCCCTGCTGCAGGATGCCCTCCCGCATCACGGCTGCTTCGGTGCCCCGCACGGCACGATCGGCACGGCCATGAGCGTGCCAAAGGCGCTGACCAGAGTGGACTGTGCGGCAAATGCAGCAGCAGCAACCGGCCCATAGGCGCGCGATTCGGAAGCAATCGCGTTCATCGGATTGATATCGCCGCTGAGCTGGTTGGTATCGTAGATATCCTGGAGCTGGCGCATGTAGGCGATGGCGCTGTCGTTGTTGCGCTTGGCGGCTTCGACGGCAACGATGTACGTCCCGTCGTGGAAGGCATTGCGCGCTTCTGCCGAACAGAAGCTGGCCGGAAAGGCCAGCGGCGGAATCGGTGCCAGTTGCGGGCGGGGCGGCAGCGCGAAGCTGGCCGGAAGCGGGCCGATCGCAATGGAACTGGCGCTCGATACCGGTGCGCGCATTGCCGAAAGCGCGGCAGCATCGGGCACGGCGACCGGCGGCCCCACGGCCACGGGCACCCCGCTGACTTGTGCAGCAGGCCGGGCCGCGTCGATCAGCCGGGGCTGCGCGGCTCCCGGCGCAGCGGCGGCGGCTGGCGGCATGGCCAGCGCGGTCCCTTCGGGGGCGGGAGCATCGTCCACCTCGACAATCGGCGCGGGCGGCGGTGCACCGGTACGCTGGCTATCGCCCAGCGCGCCAAGCAGGCGGCGCAGCGCCGCACTGTCCGCACTCTCGCCCGCAGGCTCGACCGGCGGGGCCGGGGTGACATAGGGGGCGGGTTCCGACGAGTCGCGCGGGGTCAACCGTTCGCGGGATGCCGGAACCGGGGCCAGAACCGGGGCCAGAACCGGGGCGGGCGCGGGAATCGCCTGAACAGCAGCAGGCTGCACAGTGGCGGGCAGCACGGTTTTGGTGGCGGCGAGTTGCTTGCGGGCGGGCGGCTGGGGTGGCGGGGCAGCCGGAGGCGGCGCCTGAACCGCAACCTTTGGCTGCTGCGTAATCGCCGGTTGCGGCGCAGCGGCCGTGGTTATTGCCGGGGCTGGGGCGAGCGCCGGATTCGGAGGCGCAGGAACTGAAGCAGGCGCAATGGGAGCCGGGGCCGGAGCCATCACCGGCGCTGCAGTCGGGGGCGCAGACTGGCGCAATTTCAACAGCTTGACCCGGGCGACCGTGGCGAAAGTACCGTTGGGATATTGCGCGAGGTAGGCTTCATAAAGCGCCTGATCTTCGCCGCTTTCCACCGATTGCCAGAAGGTCAGTTCGAACTGGGACCCTGCGCCAGTGCCAGTACCAGCCTGGCCTTGCGCAGCGGGCGGATGAGCCAGCAGAAACGCAAGCACGCCAAACGCCGCCGTAAAGCGCGTCGCCCCCTGCCGGACCCGCATGACTGCGGTGTCGCTTGCCTTGGTACTCACTTTCCCCCTCGGATCGTCCGTCACCAATATCCCTTAGGGGATTGGCCCTATCACACGAAGGTAAAGATTCGAAGTCGATAAGGGTGTGGACGGCGTGCGCGCAGGTGGATGCCCTATGGAACAGGGGCCGGGCACGCCCGCAGCGCCGCCGCCGGCATGGCGCACGGGCATCGTGCGCCCCCATGCCACCGGGCTTGCGGTTACCTGGCGAGTCGCCGGATTTCAGGCACCGGGGTGGTAGAAATCATAGACCGCCTGCGCGACGGCGGCGCTGACACCGGGCGCGCGCTGGAGGTCTTCCAGACTGGCGGCGCGGACCTTGCTGGCGGTGCCGAAGTGCAGCAGCAGCG
The DNA here is from genome assembly GCA_044379435.1 of Novosphingobium sp. GTDB lineage: Bacteria > Pseudomonadota > Alphaproteobacteria > Sphingomonadales > Sphingomonadaceae > Novosphingobium. The sequence goes on along the minus strand of JBIPOH010000015.1, from coordinate 7,216 downwards.
CACGCTTGCGGGCAGGGCCGATGCCGGGCACTTCATCGAGCGGGCTGGCAGTGATCGCGCGGCTGCGCTTGGCGCGGTGCGCGCCGATGGCGAAGCGGTGGACTTCATCGCGCAGGCGCTGAAGGTGGAACAAGACGGGTGAATTGACGGGCAGCATCTTCTCGCGCCCGTCCATGAAGTGGAACACCTCGCGCCCATCGCGCCCGTGGTGCGGGCCCTTGGCAATGCCGATGAGCGTGACATCCTCGATGCCCATGGCCTCCAGCGTCTCACGCGCGGCGGAAAGCTGCCCCTTGCCGCCGTCGATCAGCACAAGATCGGGCCATATGCCTGCTTCGCGATCAGGGTCTTCGTCCTGCGCTTTCGCAAACCGGCGTTCGAACACTTCGCGCATCATGCCGAAATCGTCGTTGGTCTGCGCGGTCTTGATATTCCACTTGCGGTACTGGCCGGTGAGGAAGCCTTCCGGCCCCGCCACGATCATCGCGCCGAGCGCGTGCGCGCCTTGCACGTGGGAGTTGTCGTAGACTTCGACGCGGCTTGGCGCTTCGCCGAGTTCGAGGAATTCCGTCATTTCGCGCCAGGTGCGCGCCTTGGTGCCGCTTTCGGCCATGCGGCGTTCCAGTGCTTCGACCGCGTTGCGCTGGGCCTGTTCCATCAGGCGGCGGCGATCGCCGCGCTGGGGGACCGAGATTTCCACCTTGCCGCCCGCCGCGCCGTACAAGGCTTCGGCAAGGAGATCCGCCTCGGGCAGTTCCCGATCAAGCAAGATCAGGCGCGGCGGCGGAACTTCCTCGTAGAACTGGGCAAGGAAGCTGGTCATGACCTCCGCTTCGTCCAGCCCCTCGGTATGGCCGGGGAAGAAGGCGCGGTGGCCCCAGTTCTGGCCGCCCCGGATAAAGAACGCCTGTATGCTGATCTGGCCGCCCTTGCTCGCTATCGCGAACACGTCTGCATCGCCGACGCCCTCGGCGTTGACGGCCTGGCTGCCCTGAATGAAGGTGGCTGCGCGCAGCCGGTCCCGCAGCATGGCCGCGCGCTCATAATCGAGCGCTTCGGCAGCCTCGCTCATCTGCGCTTCGATTTCCTTTTGCACCGCGCCCGATTTGCCGCCGAGGAAGTCCTTCGCTTGCCGCACGAGTTCGGCGTAGTCCGCCTCGCTGATCCGTTCCACGCACGGGGCCGAGCAGCGCTTGATCTGATAGAGCAGGCAGGGCCGGTCCCGCCGCGCCATGTAGCCATCGTTGCAGCTGCGCAGCAGGAACAGCTTCTGCAGCGCGTTGATCGTGGTGTTGACCGAGCCGGCGCTGGCAAAGGGGCCGTAATAGTTGCCCTTGGCGCGCCGCGCACCGCGGTGCTTGGAGATGCGCGGGAAGGCATGATCGGCGCGCAAGAGGATGAACGGGAACGATTTGTCGTCGCGCAGCAGCACGTTGTAGGGCGGGCGATAGCGCTTGATCAGCTGCGCCTCCAGCAGCAGCGCCTCGGCTTCCGAATTGGTCGTCACGATGGTCATCGAGCGCGTCTGGCTGACCATGCGTTTCAGCCGCTGCGGCAGACGATCGACTTGCGTGTAGTTGGCCACGCGGTTGCGCAGCGCGCGGGCCTTGCCGACATAGAGCACATCGCCGCGCGCATCGTGCATCCGGTAAACGCCCGGCTTGGGCTTCAGCGTGGCGACCACTTCGCGGATCGCCGCTACGCCGCGCTCGATATCCGGCTGGTCTGAGCCGCGCACGGTGTAGGTCGCCTTGTCCTCGCTGAAGCGCTCCGAGGCCTGAGGCAGCAGCGGCGACGCGTTTGGCGCTGACGCCTTCAGCGGCTCTGGCACGTGCGGACCGGCGTGCGTGTCAGAGGCAGGGGGAGAGGTGCGGCGAGCCATTATACGCCCGAGATAGTCGCTGGGGCGTAGCTTGGGGAGGGGGTGCGGGCAGATATCCCCGCGCTCCAGACCGCATCTAAGGGAATCTGGCTAGTGCCCTGGCGATGGCCCCTTAACGGATAGGGGCGCATCTCCGCGCGCATCATGAGCGCGCTTTCATCCCAGCCCATCATCCCGATGCCGCGCATCACCGGCCGCCGCGCGACCCCCCGCGTGCGGCTCTATATTCCTGCGCAGGCGATGCTCCTGCAGGGCCTCGAAAACTGCCTGCTCGACGATCTGTCGCAATCCGGTGCCCGCGTGACGCTGGCTGGCCGCCTGCCTTCCGTCGGCGCGGGGGTAGTGCTCACGGCCAATGGGCTCGATGTGTTCGGCAGCGTGATCTGGTCGCAAGGCGCGCGCTTCGGAATTGCCTTCGAGGAGCCCTTGTCGCTGCCGGAGGTGGTCAGCGCACGCCACTTTGCCGATGCCTACGCTGAGCATGAAACAGCGCTGCAGCGCCGCAATGCCCAGGTCTTTGTGCAGGGGCGGCCCGGATTGCGCCGCTCGGGCTGAGGATCAGAACTGCTTGCGCAGTTCGATGGCGAACACCCGCCCTTCGGGATTGAGGTAGCCGCGCTGATAGCGCAGCGGCATAGCGCCAGTCTGGTCGGTCACCTTCTGCACCCCATCGAACACGTTGGTCACCCCGAAGGCGAGGCGCGTGCCCTTGAAGAACGGCGCGCGCCGGGTGAGCCCGGCCATACGGCCCAGATCGACGAAGCCGCGCAGATTGAACGTGGCGAGCGCACCGAAATCGAGCGTACCCGCGCCCGGTACGCTGGCGCTATCGACCCGCGTCCCTGCTGCATAAGTCCCTGAAATACGCAGGCCAAACCCGCGATAGAAGCCGCCGCCTTCAAGCGTGGCGCTGCGCCGCGCGATGCCTGCGCCTGCAAGCGCATCGCCGTCCAGCAGATCGAGCACGCGCCCACCGGGGACGATCCGCGCCGTCTCGTCCAGTTCCTGCGTGTAGGCGAGGCTGAGGTTCCAGTGGCCCCGGCCATCGCCGCCCGGACCGCGCCCGCCGCTGCTTGATCCGCCGCTGCTTGCTCCGCTGGTGCTGCCGCCACTGGTGCCGCCCGCTGCACCAGTGGGCCTGCCGCCGCCGCGCATCCCGGAAAAGGCGCCGCGCCGCGCGTTCGGATCAGGCTTGCCGAAGGCGCCGCCGAGATTGAGGCTGGCGCGCAGCCGCGATCCGGTGGTTTCGGCAAAGGTCACCGCGCGCTGGTCCACGCTGACAATGCGGCCCGCGTTATCGCGGGTGACGCGGCCCGGAAAGGCGGCTTCTACATCGGCGGTGAGCAGGGGAAACGCGTTCGTCGTATCCAGCGAACGGTTGCGGAAGTATTCGACCAGCAGCGCGGATTCCTTGCCGATCGGCAGATCCCAATTGGCCGAGACCTTGATGTCGCGCTGGCGCTCCTTTTTCAGCGCGGGATTGCCGCCGGTGATGACCGTGGCCAGCACGCTCTCTCCGCGCGTGAAATCATAGAGCGCGACGCCAGTGGTCACCGTGACCGGCGCACCGAGGTTGGCGAGGCCGGGGGCTTTTTCGCTGGCGATATAGCTGGCAGCGAGGGTCAGTGTGCGAGTCGCGCCCCAGGTCAGCCCTGCGCCCCACGCGGCCAGACCGCCGAAATCGGAGACGTTGTGCGCCTCGGCATTGAGGTTGAGCGAAATGTCGCCCAGCCCGGCGCCAAAGCCTTCGCGGCGGCTGGTGATGGGCAGATCGAGGCTGAAACCGGCCTGCGCATCACCGCGCCGCAAGCGCGCGGGTGCGGCCAGTTGACGCGAATCCGCAGAGCGCAGGCCCGACCACGCAAACCCCGCCTTCACCGTCAGCGCAGCCTGTCCGCCGGGCAGACGCAGCGGTGAACCGGTGAACGTGGCCAGCGTGGTCGCGCTGTCCGTCTTGCTGCGCGCGATGCCCTGCGGCGCGGGGAGAATCGCTTCGGCGGGCAGGGTGCCAAAGGGCGAAAGCGTGCCCTGATCGATCAGCGGTTGCAGGCCGGAAAGATCGGCCCGCGCGTCGATGGTGGTGGTTGCGGCGGTGTGGCTGCCGTCTGCCGTCCACGCAAGCTGCCAGGCGCCCACCGGCAGATTGAGCGTCGCCCCGCCGGAGAAGGTATCCGCCACGGTGCGGCTGGCCAGCGGGGCAGGCAGCAGCGTGGTGCGCTGAACACCGGTTCCATCTGGCGCAGTGAGCACCGCGCTGTTGAGCCCGTTGAGGCTGCGGTTGTCATTGCGCTGGACCAGCCCATTGAGCGTGACCGAAGCGCCCGTGCCCAGCGATTTGGCCCAGGTGCCATTGATCACCGCGCTGCGCGCATCGGCCAGCAGCGTGCGGTAGTCCCCCTGCTGCGGATCGGTGGAGACGGTCTGCGCGCCGCTGGTGACGGGCTGCACGATCCCGCGTTCCGCCTCGGTCAGCGCCGAGCGCCGCTCCAGCGTCCCGGTCAGGTTGAGGCGGCTGCCCTTCTCGATCCGGGTGAGCGTCATCTCCTCGCTCAGATCGGTGAAGCCGCCCGCACCGGGAAGCCGCACATCCGTCTCGCTGCCGAAGCTGCGGAAATTGTCCTTGAGGATGAAGTTGACCACGCGCTGATCGGGGCGGAAGCCATATTTGAGCGCCACTTCCTCCGGCAGCACGTCGACGCGCCGAATCGCCTCGGGCGGGATGGAGCGGATCTCGCGGAAGCTGGCGATGCGCAGGCCATTGAGCAGCACCGCAGGCGCGCCATCGCCGCGTCCCCGCCCGCTGCCGGTCTGCGGGGCGAGCGCGGCCAGCAGCGACTGGAGCGACCCTGCGCCATAGGCGGCGATATCCTCCTCGCCCAATGTCACGATCGGTGGCGCACTGGTTTCCACCTCGCCCCGGATGCGGGTGGCGACGACGACGATATCGCCTGCGGGTTCGGGCTCTTCGGGCGTTTCGGGCAGGGCTGCAGGCGCGGCCTGTGGTTCAGGCAAGGCCAGTGCCGGGGCGGGCATCAGCGCGAACACCGCGATTGCGGCGCGATGCGGCAGGTCCATCGCTCAAAATCCTGTCGGCAGGCCGGGCATTCCTGCCCAGCGCGAAGTTTCTGCCCCCGCCTTGGTGGTAGGGCGGTGCCTTGCTGCGTGACAATCACCCTTTCGTATCATTTTGTCGCAGCGCAGCAATTGGCTTCGCGCTTTTCTTTTCGTGTTCAAGTCGCTATGCGCCGCGCGCACAGGCGCGATTATGCGCCCGTAATGCGTCGCAGCACGCTGGCAACACTCGCGTGGCAACACGTCCGGACAAAGGCAGACGACCCCGTCTATGGCGAAAGAAGAACTCCTCGAGATGCGCGGCCAGGTGGTCGAACTGCTGCCCAACGCGATGTTTCGCGTGAAGCTGGAGAACGACCACGAAATTCTGGGCCATACCGCCGGCAAGATGCGCAAGAACCGCATCCGGGTGCTGGTGGGCGACGAGGTGCTGGTCGAACTGACGCCCTATGATCTGACCAAGGGGCGCATCACCTATCGTTTCATGCCCGGCCGTTCGGGCCCCGGTGGGTTCTAAGCCCCGGCTTCTGCCGGTGAGGGCAGCCTGATGGATGGCGCACAGGCGGCTGCCGTGCCGCCAGTTGCTCAAGTGCCTGCTCCGGTTCCCGAACTGGTTTTGGCCTCCGCCAGCCCGCGCCGCCGCGAATTGCTGGCCCGGCTGGGGATCACCGCGCCCCGGGTCATTCCTGCCGATATCGACGAAAGCCCGCTGCCCGGCGAAACCCCGCGCAGTCACGCGGTGCGGCTTGCTGCCGGAAAGGCGCGCGCCGCCGCGGCACTGGCGCCCGGCGCCCTGATCCTAGCGGGGGATACCGTGGTTGGCGTCGGGCGGCGCATCCTGCCCAAGGCCGAGGATGAGGCGACGGCGCGGGCCTGCCTCGCGCTGCTTTCGGGCCGCCGTCATCGTGTGTTTTCCGCCATCGCCGTGCTGGCGCCCGATGGCACGCTGCGCGAGGCCCTGAGCGAGACGATCCTCCGGTTCAAACGGCTCGAGGCGGCGGAGATCGAAGCCTATATCGCCGGGGGGGAATGGCACGGCAAGGCGGGCGGCTATGCCATACAGGGCAGCGCCGAAGGCTTCTGCGCGTGGCTGGCGGGAAGCCATTCGGGCGTCGTCGGTCTGCCGCTTTATGAAACGCGCCGTCTGCTGCGCGCAGCAGGCCTCCCCATTGCCTGAGTGGCTGATCGAACAGGGGATTGGCGAAGAGCGCGCGGTCCTTGTCGAAGGCGGCGATATTCTGGCGGCGCGGGTGGCGTGGGACGAACCGTGGCGGCCGGGCGCGGTGGCACAAGCGCGGCTGATCGCGCGCATTCCCGGCACGCGCCGTGCTGCGCTGCGCCTGCCCGATGGCAGCGAGGCGCTGGGCGAGGGCTTCGATCCGGCACTGACGGAGGGACAGGCCGTGACCGTGCGCGTGACGCGTTCGGCCATCGCCGAAAAGGGCCGCACCAAGCTGCCGCAAGTCCGCCCCGCCGCACCAGGGGACGTGCCGTGTACTGCCCCGTCGCTGGTCGAAGAGCTGGCTACCGGGCCGCATCGAGTGCGCGAAGTGCCGGTGCATGGACGCGCCCTCGCCGATGCCGGGTGGGATGATCTCGTGGCCGAGGCGCTGACCGGCGAAGTGGCGTTTGCGGGCGGCAGCATGGTCATCAGCCCCACGCCTGCGATGACGCTGATCGATATCGACGGCCCGCCGCCGCTTGCCGCGCTGGCGCTGGCCGCCGTCCCGGCAATTGCCGCAAGCCTGCGCCGCTTCGATCTGGGCGGATCGGTGGGGATCGATTTTCCCTCCCTGCCCGAAAAGGCGCAACGCCGCGCGGTGGATGAAGCCTTGGCCGCGGCGCTGGCCGAAGCTGGCTGGCAGGGCGAACGCACAGGCATGAACGGATTCGGCTTTGTCCAGCTGGTCTCCCGGCTGGAGCGCCCCTCGCTGATCGCGCGCTTTGCCCGCGCCCCCGCCGCTGCCGCTGCGCGCCGCTTGCTGCGAATGGCCGAGCGCGTGGGCGAACCGGGCGCGCTGCTGCTCACCGCGCACCCCGCGGTGCGCGGGGCGATGCGCGCCGAATGGGAGGCAGACCTCGCCCGCCGCACGGGCCGCCGCTTGCAGTGGCATGAAGACGCAGGGCTTGCGCTGACAGCCACCTTCGCGCAGGCGCTTGCGGCATGAGCACGCCCGCCGCATCCATCCGCCGCTGCCCGATCTGCCGCAAGCCGCGCGTGGCAGAGCACGCACCGTTCTGCTCGACCCGCTGCCGCGACCG
>JBIPOH010000203.1:0-5993 GCA_044379435.1 Novosphingobium sp. | reverse complement strand
GCAGCTTCTTCAAGGGCTTGCTGGATGCGTTGCCGGTAGGTCTTTGCGAGCGCGGTTGGCTCGACATACTTGACCCTCCGGTCCGTTGCGTCGACGCGCAGATGGACAAGGCCCTTGTCGCGCAGGCTGACCAACCGGCGGTAGGCCGTTGTGCCGGAAGCGCCCGCCATGCCGTTCATGACGGCGCTCATCGGGATATCCTGCTTCGCATGCCATCTGACGATCAGGGTGTGCAGCAGCGTTTCTTCGTCAGCCGTCATCGAGTCAAACGGCGACAGGCCGCGAATGGCCTCAAGCAGGTTTAGGAAACGAATATCCGAAGGGGTTTCACGGGCCATGCTTGCCATCCAAATCACATCAGCAAATATACTTGTTTGGCCTGCCGGAAAAGCCCGCCTTGGGAGGAATGCGAGGACGATTCCCCAAAAGTGATTGTTTTCAAAATTGAATTTATTTTTATCACTGTGGAATAAAGCGTTGCATGGCGTTAGGGCAGTGTCAATCATCGCGATTGACCCGGCCATTCCATTTTGAATGGACATGATGATCATGGAGCTGGGTCAGTGTGGCCTTGGTCGAGAAACGAGATTCTCCCGAAAATCCGGGAATGAGAAGAATAATGCAGCATAGAATCTGGAAAATCCTGAAGATTTTTGCAAATATTGGTTTGATATCCCTCGGGTGGATGATGATTTTCGAGCTGAATGATAGCCTGTTCGGTCAATTTTCACATTCGATACGGGCGCATTGGATTTTTCTTCCCGCTGGCTTCCGACCGATCATCATTCTGCTTTTCGACAAAGTCGGCGCGGCCGGGCTGGTGCTGGGGGGGTATCTCACCGTCATGGGAACGACGGGCGGTGATGAAGGCCATGCGGCCATGCTGTCGGTCATTCTGGGAGCCACGCCATGGCTGGCGGTCTCGATCGGGAAACGGATCCTGGCGATCCCAAGCGACCTTTCGGGATTGACGCCGCGGCATATCATTTCGGTGTGCGTGCTGTGTTCAACGTTCAATGCCGTGCTTCTGAACGGCTATCTCTGGATCGCAGGCCGATTGACCGGCGGCGCCATCCAGATCGCCACCGTGTTCGTCGGTGACCTCTTCGGGTCGGCCATCGTCATGTTTCTGCTGTCCACAATCCTGGTGCTGCTGCTCCCAAAGCGGTCGTAGCCCGGCTGCTCGTCCGACTATCCGTGCTGTCAGCCGCCTCCCCATCCGTGCTGCGCAGGAATGGGGAGAGGAAGAGGGGTCAGGCCGCCGCGTTCGCCGCGCTCAGGATCGCGCGGACGCTTGCCGTCGCGACGTCTTCGTCGATGCCGACGCCCCAGATGACCTTGCCGTCCGGCCCGGTGCATTCGACGTAGGCTGCGGCGCGGGCGTCGCTGCCGGCGCCCAGAGCGTGTTCGGCATAATCGCGCACGTCGATGCTGATGCCGAAGCCGTCCTTCAGGGTGGCGACGACCGACGAAATCAGGCCGTTGCCGCGGCCCGAGACCGAGCGGACTTCGCCATCGACCGCGATCTTGCCCGCGAAAATGCGGGTGCCATCTGGTGCGCGGGCTTCTTCGTAGTCCACGAGGCTGAAACGCTGCGGGCCTTCGAGCTTGTAGGTCTGCTGGAACACGCCCCAGATGTCGCTGGCCTGCAGTTCGCGTCCAACCTCGTCAGCAAGGTCCTGCACGTGGCGGGAGAAATGCGCCTGCATCTTCTTGGGCAGCTTGAGGCCCTGATCCTGTTCGAGCACCCAGGCGAAGCCGCCCTTGCCGCTCTGCGAATTGACGCGAATTACCGCTTCATAGCTGCGGCCAAGATCGGCAGGATCGATGGGCAGGTAGGGCACGGCCCAGAGCTCGTCGTTCTGAGTCTCGCGCGCGGCGAAGCCCTTCTTGATCGCGTCCTGATGGCTGCCCGAGAAGGCCGTGAACACCAGTTCGCCGCCATAAGGGTGGCGGGGGTGGACGGGGAGCTGGTTGCAGTACTCGACTGTCTGGATGACGTTGTCGATGTCCGAGAAATCGAGGCCCGGATCAACGCCTTGCGTGTACATATTGAGCGCGACTGTGACGAGGCAGCAGTTGCCGGTGCGCTCGCCATTGCCGAACAGGCAGCCTTCGACGCGGTCGGCGCCCGCCATCAGGCCAAGCTCCGCGGCAGCAACGCCGGTGCCCCGGTCGTTGTGGGTGTGCAGCGAGATGATCGCTCGGTCGCGGTTCGGCAGGTTGCGGCAGAAGTATTCGATCTGGTCCGCGTAGATATTGGGCGTGGCCGCCTCGATCGTGGCGGGCAGATTGAGGATGATCGGCTTGTCGTTGGTCGGCTGCAGCACCTCCATTACCGCCTCGCAGCATTCGATGCTGAAATCGAGTTCGGCGGTGGAGAAAGTTTCGGGGCTGTATTCGAAGTGCCAGTCCGTCTGAGGGAAACGTGCGGCCTGATCGCGCAGGAATGTGGCTCCGGCGCGGGCAATTTCCTTGATCTCGGCCGGTTCCATGCCGAACACGACCTTGCGCCACAGCGGTGATACCGCGTTGTAGACGTGGACAATGGCCTGCTTCGCGCCGGCAAGGCTCTCGAACGAGGTGCGGATCAGGTCTTCGCGCGACTGGGTCAGCACCTGCACGAAAACATCGTCCGGGATGCGGCCCTGATCGACCAGACCGCGAATGAAATCATATTCGGTCGCGCCCGCGCTGGGGAAACCGACCTCGATTTCCTTGAGGCCGAGGCTGACGAGCAGATCGAAGAAGCGTGTCTTCTTCTCCGCATCCATCGGATCGATCAGCGACTGGTTGCCATCGCGCATGTCGGTTGAGAGCCAGCGCGGGGCGTGGGTGATCGTGCGGCTGGGCCACTGGCGGTTTTCCAGCGGCACCTGCGGGAAGGGGCGGTACTTGACCGAGGGATTCTTGTGCATGGACATGGGATGGCTTTCGGATCTGGCAATTGCGGCTTTGTGGCGGTGTGACCCTTGGGCGCTAAAGGCGCGCCAGGTGGCCGCCTCTCGTCACGCCCAAGGGCGGATAAGTCGCAGGGTAAGGTCCAGAACGGCGATCATGCTTTTAGCCTATGGTGAAAGGCGCTGCGCTTGTCCAGAATGAATGCGTCAGTGAGTATTGGGAGAGAGCCGTATGTCCGAAGCTGTCGAGCCATTTGAATACCGGGTGCCGCAAGAAGCGCTGGATGATCTCCACGCCCGGCTGGACCTGACGCGCTGGCCGGAAAAGGAAGCAGTGGACGATTGGACGCAAGGGGTCCCGCTGGCGGCGCTGCAGGATTTCGTGCGCTATTGGCGTCATGAGTATGACTGGCGGCGGTGCGAAGACTGGCTGAACGAGCAGGGGTTCTACACCACGGATGTCGACGGGGTAGCGATCCGGTTTCTGCATGTGCGCTCAAAGCATGAAGGTGCCTCGCCGCTGATCCTGACGCATGGCTGGCCGGGATCGATCCTCGAGTTTCGCGGGGTGATCGATGCGCTGACCGATCCCGAAGCGCATGGCGGCAGAGCGGCAGATGCCTTCCATCTGGTGATCCCGTGCCTGCCGGGCTTCGGCCTTTCGGGCAAGCCCGAGCGGCATGGCTGGGGTGTCGAAAAGATCGCGCAAGCCTGGGGCGTGCTGATGGCGCGGCTGGGGTATGACCGTTGGTTTGCGCAAGGCGGCGATTGGGGCTCGATCGTGACGACCCACATCGGGATGCAGGCGCCGCAAGGCTGCGCGGGCATTCACCTTAATATGCCGATGGCACGGCCGCAGCCGGAGGATCTGGCGAACCCGTCTCCGGCGGAACTCAAGGCGCTGGGGGCCCTGAAGCACTATCAGGACTGGGACTCGGGTTATTCCAAGCAGCAATCCACCCGGCCGCAGACCATCGGCTATTCGCTGGTCGATTCGCCAGTCGGGCTGGCGGGCTGGATCTATGAAAAGATGTGGGCATGGACGGACAACGACGGGATGCCGGAAAGCGCCTTGAGCCGCGATGCCATGCTCGACAATCTGATGCTCTACTGGCTGCCCGCTGCGGGGGCATCCTCGGCCCGGCTCTATTGGCAGAGCTTTGGCGACGGCGGTATCGAGACGATCACGATGCCTGTGGCGGTGAGCGCTTTTCCCAAGGAAATCCTACCCACGCCGCGATCATGGATGGAGCGGCACTGCGCGAATATCGTCCATTGGGGCGAACTCGCGAAGGGCGGACACTTCGCCGCATGGGAGCAGCCCGCAGCTTTCGTGCAAGAGCTGCGGACTGCCTTTGCCCTGATGCGGTGATGGTGCCCGAGGGCCTTATTTCTTCTCGAACGCGATGGTGATCTGGAGCGCGACCTCATCGGACACGAGCGGGACGATGAAGCCCATGCCGAAATCGGAGCGCTTGATCGTTGCTTCACCGTGGAAGCCGATGGTGGCCGCCTGATTCATCATGTTGGTGCCAGCGCCGGAGAACTTCGCGTTGAGCGTGACTGGCTTCGTCACGCCATTCAGCGTGAGATTGCCGGTCACGGCAGCGCTCATGCCATCGGCACCGGGGACGACGCTGGTCGAGACGAACGTTGCGTCAGCCGGATTGGCGCCGAAGAAATCGGCCTTCCCGCCTTCGGGAGCGGGCTTGAGCAAGTGTGCGGTGAGGCCTGCGCTGGCGGTCAGCACCTTGGACACCGGGATCGTGGCGGTAACTTTGGCGGCGGCGGGATTGGCCGGATCGAGCATGAGGGTGCCGGTGACATCGCCGAAAAGGCCGAAATAGTCATTGAATCCCAGATGGTTGACGCGCCATCCGATAAGCGAATGAGTGGGATCGGCGGCATAGGTTCCGGCAGCGATGCGCGCCTTGTCGGCCTTGCCCGGCTGGGCCATCGGCATCTGCGAGAGCGAGGGAGCGGCCAGCGCGGCCAGCGCGAGGGGCAGGGCAAGTTTGGCGGCGCGGGGGAAGCGGATCATCTGGTGGTCTCCGGTCTGGGGGCGTGCCAAAGGGCTGCCACAGCAGGCGGAGGGCTGGCAAGCGTCTTGCGCTATCCTGCGCCTGGTGCCCTTTCTGGCGCGATCAGCCGCAGCGCATGGCGGCGATGCGGCCAGCCTCGTCGAGGATGACATTAAGTCGGCGCGGGCTGAAATCGAGAGTGACGGCCTGCCCGGGGGTGATCCACCGCACGGGGTTGGGGCGAGCGATCTGGCCGAGCGTGCTGCGCACGGTTGGCACAGCCTTGGCGCCGATGAAGCGTTCGGTCAGCGTGAGGCGGCAGGTATCGGGCGGCGGTGCGGGCGCATCAGCCCGGGCAACATTCAGCGGCAGGGCGATGAGCGCTCCCGCGCCCAGCCACAGCTTCATGGGCCACAGCTTGATGGGCCAGAGCTTCATGCAATTGTTATCCCCGATACTTCGAAAATGGAGGTATCTTGTTCGGGGTGGGCTGACAACCGCCGTTCGGCAGGCAGATCATGTCGTTCATCGAAAGGGGCGGGCAACAAAAAAGGGCGGGCCTCTGGTGGAGGCCCGCCCTTCGCATGTTCAGACCCTGTGGGCCGGATCAGTTCTTGGCCTTGTCGACCAGCTTGTTGGCGCCGATCCACGGCATCATTGCGCGCAGCTGGGCACCGGTCTTTTCGATCGGGTGGGCCGCAGCAGCCTTGCGGGCGGCCTTGAGTTCGGGCTGGCCGGCGCGGTTGTCGAGCACGAACGACTTCACGAAGCGGCCCGACTGGATGTCGGCCAGAACGCGCTTCATTTCGGCCTTGGTCTCATCGGTGATGATGCGCGGACCGGTGGTGATGTCGCCGTATTCGGCGGTGTTCGAGATCGAGTAGCGCATGTTGGCGATGCCGCCTTCATAGAGCAGGTCGACGATCAGCTTGGTTTCGTGGAGGCACTCGAAGTAGGCCATTTCCGGCGCGTAACCGGCTTCGACCAGCGTTTCGAACCCGGCCTGGATCAGGTGGGTGATGCCGCCGCACAGCACGGCCTGCTCGCCGAACAGGTCGGTCTCGCATTCCTC
>JBIPOH010000202.1:0-6005 GCA_044379435.1 Novosphingobium sp. | reverse complement strand
ACAGCCCGGTCAATCTTCTGGCCAAGACAACGGCGGGCTTCCTCATTGCCATTGCACAAAACGACGATGCCAGCGCGCCGGAGGAAAAAACCGCGCTCATCGCCGCCGCAAAGGCAGCAGGCCGCCCTGCCGAGGTCGAGGTCTATCCCGCCCAGCACGGCTGGTGCACCATTGACGCGCCGATCCACGACAAGGTGCAGGCCGAACGGGCATGGGCGCGGATGCTGGCGCTCTACGCCGCGAACCTCTGAAGGCGCGCATAGCGGCACGAAGGCCACACTCTCTGGTACTTTTGGGCCTGATTGCCATCCGCCCTCTTCCAATCTGCGACGGACAGCCTACCGAATGATGGTATTCCATGGCCGCGCAGCGCGTGCGGTATGGTCAGGACAGGACCAGTCCACCCATGCGCTTGTGGAAGCTGTCTTATATCAGCACCGCCGTTGCCGCGCACGACGACGCGATGCGCCAGCTCCGTGAAATATGTGCCCGTTCCGGTGATCGCAATGCGCAGGCCGGGATATCCAGCATTGCCACGGTTCATCGGGGCAAGTTCGCACAAGTGATTGAAGGCCCCGAAGAAGCCGTGCGCGCGCTGCTCCGCCGCATCATGGGCGATCCGCGCCACCACAGCCTGACAGTCCTTGCCGATGGCCCGCTTGTGGCGCGCCGCTATGGCGGTTTGCCGATGACCTACCGCGATCCCAAGGCTTTCATCACCGACCAGTTGGACGACATCCTCAAGCAGACCGCCGATGTCGTGCGCGCCATGAACGCCACCTGGCACTAGAGCGTCGAGCGGTATCGCTGATCCACCGTAATTGCCTCAGGAAGCTTCTCGGCAAGGAGCCGTGCGCAGGGCAGGCTTAACCGCCCGTCATCCGCGCCAGAATCGCCTGTGCAGCGGCGTGGAACACAGCCCGCTCCTTGGGCGTAAAGTCAGCAAACAAGTGTCCGCCCACTGCTGCCATCGCCGGAATGGTCTGCCGAAACAGCGCGCTGCCCTCCGCCGTCAGCCGCACCGGCTTGCGGCGGCGGTTGGAGGCGTCCTGCCCGGGCTCGACGAGGCCGCGTTCCCTGAGGGCAGCGATGGCGCGGCTCACGTTCATGGGCGGCAGACCCATGATGTCGGAAAGCTCGTGCCCCGCGAGTTCGCCTTCGCCGCCCAGCGCCAGGATGATCTTCAGGTCGTTAGGGTTGAGGCCCATTGGCTCGGCCACGCCTTCGCGCATCGGCCGCGCGATGAAAGTGCCGAGTTTGAGCAGATCGACGAGCAGCGCGGCGTCTTCCCCCAGATCGAGGTCGGACGCGGCAGGGGTTTGCGGGTTGGCAAGCGTGGTGGCCATGCGCGCTTATCGCGCCACGCAGGCAGGACGGCAAGAGGGCTTGCCAAGGCGAAATTAGTATGCCTTACTAACAAACGGTAGAACGGCCCCGCAGAGGGCTTTACAAGGAGAGGGCATCACCCATGGCGAAGACAACCACGCAATCAATGCGCCTGCTTGCTGCGGGCAGCGCTCTCGCGCTCGGCCTGACGGCTCCGGCGCTGGCGCAAGCGGCTCCGCAAAGCGGCGCGCAGCCTGCTGGCGCGGCGGCCAGTGACGCTGGGGAGATCAAGGAAATCGTCGTGACCGCGCAGTTCCGCTCGCAGCGGCTGCAGGATACGCCGATCTCGATCACCGCGATTGATTCCGCGCTGCTCGCCTCGCGCAACCAGACCGACCTTTCGCAGATCGCCGCGCAGGCGCCCAACGTGGTGCTCAATGCGCAGGGCGGCGCTTATGGTTCCTCGCTGGGCGCCTCGATCCGCGGCATCGGCCAGTTCGATTTCAACCCCGCCTATGAACCGGGCGTCGGCATGTATGTCGATGACGTGTATCTGGCGACGCTGACCGGCGGCATCCTCGATCTGCTCGATCTGGACCGCGTGGAAATCCTGCGCGGGCCGCAGGGCACCAACACCGGCCGCAACTCCATCGGCGGCGCGATCAAGCTGTTTTCGAAGAAGCCCACCGAAGAGGGCGGCGGCATGGTCGAGGCGGTTTACGGCAGCCGCCAGCGCACGGACCTTCGCGGAAGTGCCAACTTCAAGCTGGCCGAAGGGCTCTCGGCCCGCGTCTCGGGCGTCTACAAGCGGCAGAACGGCTATGTCGACCAACTCGATTATGGCTGCGTGTTCCCCAACAATGTGCAAGGCATCGGCGCGCGGCCGAGCAGCGGGCAGAACTGCCTGATCGACAAGCTGGGTGAGCGCAATTACGCCGGTATCCGCGCTTCGGTGCGCTACAACCCGAACGACAGCATCGATTATATCGTCTCGGGCGACTATACTTACGAGAACCGCACGAACGCTGCGGAAGTCGTCACCTCGGTAAACCCGGCGCGGGTCAGCCCCACGTATCTGTGCGGCCGCTTCTGCACTTATGCGAACTTCTATGCACCGGGCAACACCGCGCCTCCGGGCCTTTCGATCCCCGGACCGTGGGGCCAGGTGAAGGATGGGTATGATATGCCCAACCGCACGAAGTTCTCCGGCTGGGGCGTATCGGGCAACGGCACGTTCAAGCTGGGTGACAACTTCAACATCCAGTCGATCACTGCCTACCGCGAATACAACACGCAGTGGGGCACGGACGACGACTTCACGCCGGACCTCAACGTGGTCGGTCAGGGTTACAACGACCTCAAGTTCTGGTTCTTCAGCCAGGAACTGCGCCTCAACGGCAAGATCGGTGACAAGATCGATTTCACCGTCGGCGGGTTCTATTCCGATCAGCGCTCGACCTACTTCACCCGTCAGGACATCCGCTACATCGCACCGGGGCTGAACTTCCAGTTCCTCGGCAACGATCCGGTGAATGCCGACAGCAAGGCCGTGTTCGGCACGGTGATCGCGCGGCCCATCGATGGGCTGACCCTGACCGGCGGCGTGCGCTATACCGAGGAGCACAAGGACTATACCTTCGTGCGCCTCAACTATGATCGTTCGGTTTCGTACTTCCTTGGCGCGCTGAACGGGGTGAAGGCCACGTTCGACGGCAACCGCGTCGACTGGCGCGTTTCGGCGGACTACCGCTTCTCGCCCGAAGTGCTGGCCTATGTGACCGTGGGCACGGGCTTCAAGGGCGGCGGCGTGACTGCGCGTCCGTTCGATGCGCCGCAGGCCCTCAATGGCAGCTTCGGGCCGGAAACCGTGACCGCCTACGAAGTCGGCCTCAAGACCGACCTGTTCGACCGCCGTCTGCGCGTGAACATCGCGGGCTTCTACAACGACTATCAGGATGTGCAGCTGCCGCTCATCACCTGCGCCTCGCTGGGGTCCAACGCGCCGTGCGGCGCGCGGCAGAACGCGGGCAACGGCAAGATCAAGGGTGTCGAGCTGGAAGTGCAGGCCAATCCGGTCGAGGGCCTCGCGCTCGATGGTTCGGTCAGCTACATCGATGGCGACTGGTCCAACATCGATCCGCGCGTCGGCAATGCGGTGCTGCTCACCGATCCGATGGCCACGCCGAAGTGGAAGTGGAGCGCGGGCATCCAGTACCGCGCAGACCTGGGTTCGGCCGGTTCGATCACGCCGCGCTTCGACATCAGCTACTTTGGCCGCAACAACAATGGCCGCATCGCGGGCGGTGCGCCGATCGATTATGCGGCGGCCTATACGCTGGCCAACGCACGCCTGAGCTGGCGCAACAAGGACGAGGATCTCACGATCTCGTTCGAAGTGCAGAACCTGTTCAACGAGTACTACACGCCGTTCCGCTTCGCTGCCGTGCAGGCCTTCACCGGCACGATCTACAGCCAGGTGGGCCGTCCGCGCGAATGGGCACTTACGGTTCAGAAGAAGTTCTGATCCAGCGACATTCCATCCATGGGGGAGAAAGGGGCGGTCAGCGATGGCCGCCCCTTTTTGCTTGGCCTGCTCTCCAGCGCGCTTGCGCCAATCGTATCATTTGTTAGTATTGGCCCGAGCCGAATCCGGCCGGACGACAGGGGAGAGACCACGTGATGCTCGACCGGGCAGCCTATGACCGCTATCTGGCGGCCTTCAACGCGCGGGATTACGACGGTGTGGCCGACTTCTATGTCGATCCGCCGCGCATGGAATTCTTCGGCATTGTCATCACCTCGCGCCAGGAGCTGAAGGACTTCTACGCCTGGCTGCACGACAATGTGGAAGAGAACGTGCGTATTCTGAACTTTGCGGCGAGCGAAACGTGCACCGCCATCGATGCAATCGTGCGGATTGCGGCCAAGAAGGACCTGACGCGCGAGGCGCTGGATGCGAAAGGCGCGACCGGGTTCTTCCCGATTGCGGCAGGCGTGGTGCAGGAAATCCGCCAGTTCATTTTCTATACGACGAAGGGCGGCAAGATCGAGAAGGTCGAATGCGCGCTTCCCCCCATGGCTCTGGAGACTGTGTAATGCCCCTGCTTCCCGAAGGCGTGCATGTCGCCCATCCCGAACAGCTCTACATCGGCGGCCAGTGGGTCCGTGCCAACAGCGGGCGGCTGATCGATCTGATCTCGCCCGATACCGAGCAGGTCGTGGCGCGTGTGGCCGAGGCGGACGCGGCGGACATGGATGCGGCCGTGGCGGCCGCGCGCGCGGCGTTTGACCATGGCCCTTGGCCGAGCACGCCGCCCGCCGAGCGGATCGCCGCATTCCGGCGCATGGTGGCGCATCTGCAGGGGCGCGTGGATGAACTGGCGCGCGCATGGACCGCGCAGATGGGCGGCCTCGCCAGCTTTGCCGGGCCGATGCATGCCGGGTCGGTCATGGTGCTGGAGCAGATCGCGGGGTTTGCCGAGAACTTTGCCTTCGTCGAGCAGCGGCCGAGCATGGGCGCGGCGGCGGGGTTTGTGGTGCACGAGCCGGTGGGCGTGGTCGCGGCGATTGCGCCGTGGAACGGGCCGTTCGGGATCATGGCCAACAAGGTGGCTTATGCGCTGCTGGCGGGCTGCCCGGTGATCATGAAGCCATCGCCCGAAACGCCGCTGGAGGCCTATATCATTGCCGAAGCAGCAGAGGCGGCGGGGCTGCCGCCAGGGGTGGTGAACCTCGTGACCGGCCACCGCGACGCGAGCGATCATCTGGTGTGCAACCACGGTGTGGACAAAGTGACCTTCACCGGATCGACCGTGGCAGGCAAGCGCATCGCCTCGGTCTGCGGGGAGCGGATTGCGCGCTGCACGCTGGAACTGGGCGGCAAGTCTGCGGCCATCGTGCGCGATGATTTTCCCATCGAAGTCGCCGCCAAGATGCTGGCGGGCACCATCACGCTGATGAGCGGGCAGGTCTGCGCGATGCTCAGCCGCGTCATCGTACCGCGCGCACGGCATGACGAACTGGCCGAGGCGATTGCGGCGGAGATGAAGCAGGTGGTTATCGGCCATTCGGGCGATCCGGCGACGCAACTCGGGCCCCTCGCCATGGAGCGGCAGCGGGACCGGGTGGAGATGTATATCGAGGAGGGCCGCAAGGTGGCTGATCTGGTCACCGGCGGCGCGCGTCCGGCGCATCTGAACCGGGGCTATTTCATCGAGCCGACGCTGTTCGCCAATGTGCCGAACGACAGCCGCATCGCGCAGGAGGAAATCTTCGGACCCGTGCTCAGCCTGATCCCGGCGGAGGACGAGGAGGACATGATCCGCATCGCCAACGATTCGCAGTTCGGCCTCAATGGTTCAGTGCTGACGCAGGATGTGGATGCAGCCTATCGCATTGGCCGCCGGGTGCGTGCCGGCAGCTTCGGGCAGAACGGGCTGCGCATGGATTTCGGCCTGCCGTATGGCGGCTTCAAGCAATCGGGCATCGGGCGTGAAGGCGGGCCGGAGGGGCTATTGCCCTATCTGGAGATGAAGACCTTGCTGCTGGATGGGGTGCCGAGCGCGCTTTGATAGAACATCGAACAGCAAACCTCTCCGTCGCCCCGTGCTCGACACGGGGCTGGGCTGTTCTTCTGGCGCGGCGCTGGGGAAGGAAAGCCAAGGCCCGTGTCTAGCACG
>JBIPOH010000201.1:0-6023 GCA_044379435.1 Novosphingobium sp. | reverse complement strand
CAGGCGCACCTGATCCGACGCTTCCTCGCCGCTGATGTAGACCGCCGCACCGCCCGCCGACGCCACTTTGGCCGCCGCCTGCAGCAGCAATGTGGACTTGCCGATTCCCGGATCGCCGCCCATCAGGATGGCCGATCCCGGCACCAGCCCGCCGCCCAGCGCGCGGTCGAACTCGGCAAGGCCCGTTTTCCGCCGCTCCGGCAGCTTCACCGGCTGATCGAGCGCGACAAACGCTACTGTCCGCCCGCCGCTGGAAAGGTCGTGCTTGGAAGAAAACACCGTCTCCGGCGCATCCTCCACCAAGGTGCTCCACTCGCTGCAATCCGGGCACTGCCCCTGCCAGCGAGGCGAAACCCCGCCGCAAGCCTGGCAGACATATCGGCGTTTGGGTTTAGCCATAAACATGGCCTAACGCGAACATAGAGGGAACGCAAGCCCCCGCCGCGCTGTCGTTGATCCGGAAAACTGGTGCCCCTGGCCAGACTCGAACTGGCACATCTCTCGATAACCGATTTTGAGTCGGTCGCGTCTACCATTCCACCACAGGGGCACTGGGGCGGACTTAGCCGCCCCGTTATCTGGCTTCAAGCCGTCTTGATCGCGCCAACCACCAGCTTGTGAAGCTTGGAATGCAGCGCGTCGTTCCCGGCCAGCACGGTTTCCGCACAGATCGGGTGCGAACGGCCACGGTAATCCGAAACGAACCCGCCCGCTTCGCGCACCAGCAGGCACCCGGCGGCGGTATCCCAGGGCTGCAGTGAGCTTTCCCAGAACCCGTCGAAACGGCCCGCCGCAACCCATGCCAAATCGAGCGCCGCGGAGCCATGCCGACGGATGCCCGCCACACGCGGGCCGAGTTCGTGATAGATCCGGGTCCACTCGCCCATGTCGCCGCGCCCCGCAAACGGAATGCCGGTGGCGATCAGTGCCTCGTCCATATGGCGGCGGGCCGAAACGCGCAGGCGCCGGTCCTGCAGCCACGCGCCGCGGGTCTTCTCGGCCCAGAAGCTTTCGTCGGTGATCGGCTGGTAGACGATCCCGGCGGTCACTTCGCCCCAGCCCTTGCCGTCCAGCGTCGGCTCCTGCACCGCGATGGAGATCGCGAAGTGCGGAATACCGTGGAGGAAGTTGCTGGTGCCATCGAGCGGATCGATGATGAAGCGCGGTTTGCCCGGCTCGCCTTCGATCGTTCCGCCTTCTTCCAGCTCGAACCCCCATCCGGGCCGCGCCGCGCGCAGTTCGTCCCACAGCGTGCGCTCGGCCGCCTGATCGGCCTTCGAAACGAAGTCCGCCGGCCCCTTGCGGCTCACCTGGAGATGCTCGACCTCGCCGAAATCACGGCGCAGCCGCTGGCCGGCCTTGCGGGCCGCCTTCTCCATTACCCGCATCAGGCCGGAAAGTGCTGTCATGACGGATCAGCCCACCTTGCCGACGTAGGTACGCTCGTAGACGTCCACCACGATGCGGGTGCCGCTGGCGATGAACGGCGGCACCATCACGCGCACGCCGTTGTCGAGGATCGCGGGCTTGAAGCTGGACGAAGCGGTCTGTCCCTTCACCACGGCATCAGCCTCGACAATCGTGGCTTCAACCTGCTCGGGCAGCTGCACCGAAATCGGGCGTTCGTCATACATTTCGAGCAGCACGGTCATGCCGTCAGTCAGAAACGCGACAGCCTCGCCAATCAGATCGCCCGGCAGCGTGATCTGGTCGTAGGTTTCCACGTCCATGAAGATCAGATCGTCGCCTTCCTTGTACAGAAACTGGAAGTCCTTGGTATCGAGCCGCACGCGCTCGATGGTATCCTGACTGCGGAAGCGCACGTTGGTCTTGCGGCCATCGATCAGATTCTTCATCTCGACCTGCATGAACGCACCGCCCTTGCCGGGCTGGGTGTGCTGGGTCTTGGCAACCTTCCAGATGCCCTTTTCGTATTCCAGGATATTGCCCGGACGAATGTCCACGCCGCTGATCTTCATGATGGAAAGAGCCCCAAAGAGAGGAAGGAATGGGATTGCACACCGAGGTGTGGAAGCGCGGCCCTTAGCGCCAAGCGGCGATTGCTTCAAGCCGCTGCGGCATGCTAGCGCTTGGAGCGATGATCCGCGCTGCTGCACCCGCCCTGCTTCTCCTCGCTGCCGCTCCCGCGCTGGCCGTACCCGGCGGCGCCATGGGCACGGCGACGCAAGGCCGCTGGACGTGCGAACTGCCCGGCGATGCCACCATGCCGCCCACCCCGCAGCCTGAGCACAATTTCAGCCTTGTGCCCGATTCAAGCTATGTCGCGGGCGGAGTGCGCGGCACGTATCTGCTGCTCGGCACCACCTTCACGATGACCTCCGGCCCGTTTGCCGGGCGCCGCTTCGAAAAGCAGGGGCTCTCGCTGATGCGGCTAGGCCCTGATGGCCAGCGCGAGGGCCTGCGCTGCGTCCGTGCAGGCGCGGTGCGGGATGATTTCAGCGCAAATGCGCCGTAACCGACCCGTTCAGCGCGCAGCCTGAGCGATCACATCGTACAGGGCGCGCACTCCCGCTGCTTCGTCACCGCCCCACACGGCATGGCTCACAGCAAGGAAATCCGCTCCTGCCGCAACCAGCGGCGCGCAGTTTTCGGCCGTGATCCCGCCAATCGCAACGCAGGGCAATTCGAACAGGCGCGACCACCATGCCAGGAGATCGACCTCGGCCACGTGCTTGGTGTCCTTGGTAGAGCTCGGAAAGAACGCCCCGAACGCGACGTAATCGGCACCCGCCTCGCCCGCTTCCATCGCGAGATGGCGGCTCGAGTGACAGGTCACGCCGATCTGCGCCGCCTTGCCCAGCCGCGCGCGCGCGTCCGCCACTGTGCCGTCGTCCTGCCCCAGATGCACGCCGTCTGCACCCAGCCGCTTGGCCAATGAAACCGAATCGTTGACGATGAACGCTACCTCGCGGTCCGCGCAGATTCGCAGCAGCGGCTCTGCCAGACGCGCCGCGTCATGCTCGGCAAGGTCCTTCACGCGAAACTGGAACGCCGCGACCGGCCCCGCATCGAGCGCGCGGGCAAGCCGGTCGGGGAAGGCGCCGCCCACATCGAGCGGCGAGATCAGGTAGAGCTGGCAGGCTGGTTCAGACATACCCCGCCCCTAGCGGCCCGCACGCAGCAGTGCAAACCGCAGCGCAGATCAGGACGTCTTCACCGTCGATCCGCGATGGATCTCGTCGATCGCGCCGCCCAGCGAGGCATCGAATTCGGCGTCGGTCATCTGCGCGCGCAGATCTTCGAGCAGCGCACGGCTGAAGCTGGCGATGATGCCCTTGTTCTTTGCCAGTTCCACGCAGGCCTCCTGACGCTTGAAACCGCCCGAAAGCGCCACAACCCGCAGCACGCGGGGGTGCGCTACCAGCGGATCGAACGTTCCAGGCACCACGGGCAGCGAGAGCTTGAGCTTCACTTCCTCGCCCTCGGCCAGCGCGTCGAGTGCCTTTAGCGTTTCTTCCAGCAGGATCGCGTCGCAATCGGCGCGGGTCTCGCTCTTGATGTTCACTTCGGGCTCGATGATCGGCATCATGCCATGCGAAAGCACCTGGCGGCCAATCTCGAACTGCTGCGCCACCACGGCGGCAATGCCCTCGCGGTTGGCCGAATTGATCACCGAGCGTTCCTTGGTGCCGAACACGCCCAGCGCCTTCGAACGCACGAGCAGGTCGTCCAGCGTCGGCATCGGCTTCATCAGCTGCACGCCGTTGGCTTCGTCTTCCAGGCCCTTGTCGATCTTGATGAACGGCACCACGCCCTTGGCGATCAGCGCCTCGGGCACCGGCGTTCCGTCTACATCGCCGTCCATCGTGCGCTCGAACAGGATTGCGCCGATCACCTTTTCACCGGTGAACGCTGCCGAGCGGATGATCCGCGCGCGCATTGCGTGGATCAGGCCGAACATCTCTTCTTCGGTGTTCCACGCGCCTGCTTCGATGCCATAGCCCGCCAGCGCCTTGGGTGTGGAGCCGCCGCTCTGATCCAATGCCGCAATAAAGCCCTGTCCTGCAGCGATCTTGGACTTCATCTCGGCAAAGTTCATGGCTTGTCCCTCATGGTGTGCATTCGTATGCGCGGCCCCTTAAAGCAGGTTCTGCCGCACTGCAATATCGCAGCGCGGGTCCCCGCCCAATAATTTGAACCGATCAGGCTTCCAGTGCCGCCACACCCGGCAGCACGCGGCCTTCCATCCATTCGAGGAAAGCTCCGCCGGCAGTCGAGATATACGAGAAATCGTCCGACACCCCGGAATGGCTCAGCGCGGCAACAGTATCGCCGCCGCCCGCCACCGAAACCAGCGAACCTTCGCGGGTGAGCGCGGCTGCCGTGCGCGCCAGCGCGACGGTCGCGGCATCGAAGGGCGAGGTTTCGAACGCGCCCATCGGCCCGTTCCACACAAGCGTCTTGCAGACCTTGAGCACGTCAGCCAGCGCCTCGGTCGCTGCCGGGCCGACATCAAGGATCATCTCGTCCGCAGCCACTTCATGCACGTTGCAGGTGCGCAAGGAAGGCGGATTGGCCGCGAATTCCTTCGCCACCACCACGTCGTAGGGCAGATGCACCGTGCAGCCCGACTTGTCTGCCGCATCGAGGATCGCCTCTGCCGTGGACGCCAGATCATGCTCGCACAGTGACTTGCCGACATCGACCCCGCGCGCTGCGAGGAACGTGTTGGCCATGCCGCCGCCAATGATCAGGTGATCGACCTTGCCGACAAGGTGCTTGAGAACATCGAGCTTGGAGGAAACCTTGGCACCGCCAACCACGGCCGCGACCGGGTGTTCGGGATGATCCAGTGCCTTGCCCAGCGCTTCAAGCTCGGCCTGCATCGACCGGCCCGCATAAGCCGGCAACACATGCGCTAGGCCCTCGGTCGTTGCGTGGGCACGGTGCGCGGCGGAAAAGGCGTCGTTCACATAGATGTCGGCGTGTTCGGCAATCGCCTTGACCAGCTCCGGATCGTTCTTTTCCTCGCCCTTCCAGAAGCGGGTGTTTTCCAGAATGGCGATCCCGCCTTCGGGCAGAATTCCGACCACCTGGCCTACCACCGGACCGGCAATCTCGGAGACGAACATCACTTCGCGCCCGATCACCTGCTCTACCGCGCCGACGACCATGCTGAGCGACTGGGTAGAAACGCGCTCACCATTGGGACGGCCGAAGTGGGCGAGCAGCAGCACCTTGGCGCCCTTGTCAGCCAGTTCGAGGATCGTCGGCTTGGCGGCCTGCACGCGGGTGTCATCGGTCACCGCGCCGTCCTGCATCGGAAGGTTGAGGTCCACGCGCACCAGCACGACTTTGCCGCGCACGTCTCCGATATCGTCCAGCGTCTTGAAGGCGGTCATGATTCAATCCTCACTTCATCGCCAAGGGCAATCTCGCCCTCACTGATAACCCGTCCGCAAATCCCGCCGCGCCAGTCCGGCATCAGCGCCTCGCGCAGACCGGGGCGCAGCGCGTCCATCCGGCTGCACGGATCGCACTCGCAGCGCACTTCGATGCGCAGGTTCTTGCCGATGGCGATAACGCCTCCCGCTACGCGCGGCAGGCGCACCCCAGAAACCAGCAGATTGGCGCGCCGGTCCGACCAGACGAGGCCGTCGGCTCCGCCAAGATCGGTCAGGGCCGCCGACCAGCTTTCGGCCTCGATCACAGTGATCTGCCGGTTGCCCCTCTTGCCCTGCGGCACTGGCCCCCGGCAGTCGCCCTCCAGCCCCAGCGCAGGGGTTACGAGGGCACGTTCCAGCGCTTCCATAGGCCCGCGGGACACCTTGTGCCGGGCAATGCCCTCAAGACGTCCCGCGCCCATGGCTTAGAGCAGCCCGCCCATCACGCCGGCCGTATCGACCATGCGGTTGGAGAAGCCCCATTCGTTGTCATACCACGAAAGCACGCGCACCAGCTTGCCGTCGATCACCGAGGTTTCGAGGCTGTCGATGGTCGAGGAGTGCGAATCGTGGTTGTAGTCGATCGAGACCAGCGGCTCGTCGCTGAAGCCGAGAACG
>JBIPOH010000200.1:0-6024 GCA_044379435.1 Novosphingobium sp. | reverse complement strand
GGCAACGGTCTCTTCAGCGCGCGGATCGATATCGCCAATGATGACCTTGGCCCCCGCGCTCGCAAAGGCAACGCAGGCCGCGCGGCCGATGCCGGTAGCCCCGCCGGTGACTAGGACCGCTTTGCCCGCGAAAGTCATTCCGTCCACGCCGCTTGTTCTCCCATTGCAACGCGCGAGGCATTGCCGAGGAGGAAATCGCCAAGCACATCGACGGCATCCGGGAAGGCCTTCTGCACGCGCGCGCGCAGGTCAGCGCTGTCTTTCGAGGCTGCGACCAGTTTCGGCCATTCGGCGAGATAGCGCCGCGTGAATTCGAGGCCCGCTGCATCATCGGGAAGGCCGGGTTTCGCGTGACCGGCGACCACAATTTGCGGTTTCAGCGCAACAAAGCTTTCCGTGGTCTTTGCCCATCCTGCGATGGCTGCAGCATCATGCTCGCCCATCCACAGGTACACCTGATTGTGCACGAGATCGCCCGGGAAAAGCGCCTTGATCGAGGGAGCCCAAAGCGCTGTCGAGTGGACATGGTCGCCCTGCGCGGGGCCAAGCACTTTCAATTCCTTGCCTTCGAGCATGATCGTATCGCCTTCCAGCGCGGCAGGCGCGGTGGGATGGCGCGGGGCGTTGGCCCCCAGGACGGGAAACCAGCGCTTCACCTTGAACGGAAGCGAGCGCCAGATATCGGCCACGACGGTGGGATGCGCGACGATCTTGGCATCGGGGAAGGCATCCTGGATCACTTCCATGGCGAAGAAGTGGTCCGGGTGATCGTGCGTGATGAACACCGTGGTCAGGCGCTTGCCGCTATCGAGCACCATCGCGACAACGCGGTGGGCGTCGGCGCGGGTAAACGGCGCATCGACGAGGACCGCGTCCTTCTCACCCTTGATCAGCGCGATGTTGGAAAACAGCGAACCTTCGCTGGTGCGTATGGTTTCGACCGTGAGCGGCTTTTCCTGTGCGTGCGCGGTGGTTCCAAGCAGAGCGGCGGCGAGTGCCAGAAGGGTTTTCCTGATCATCATGCAATTCCTGACTTTCCGGGTGCGATAATGTGGTTCGGATCGAGCGCGTCCTTCAGCTTTGCATTGAACGCGCGGTTCACGGTGCCGAACTGCTCCGCCACAAGGTCCATGGCGTGGACACCGGTGCGGTAGCTCGCCCAGCCCCGCTCGCCGAAGCCGGTAACGAGTTCGCGGTAGCAATCGTCGGCGCGCTTTTCCTCGGCCGGGTCCGTCTTGTCATAGAGCAGCGCGATGATGTGGTGCAGTTCGCGGCTGCCGATGGCGAAGGCAGCAGTATAGTCGAAGCCATATTTGCCCAGAATCTGCTTGGCGAGTTCGACCTGCCCTTGCGTCTCGCTGCCCTTGGCGGGTGCGACCGGCGCGAACCAGGCAAGGCCGCCGCCCCCCCCACCTTCTTTGGCGCCGCGCCAGCGCGCAAGGCCGATCTCGTCCAGATTGAGGCCGCCCTGCATCAGGGTGGCGTGGTGGTGGAACCACGGATTGTCGCCCACCTCGGCCTCGGTCAGCACTTCGCCGTCGATGGCGGCAAAGGCGGCGCGGATAATCTTCTCGCTTTCCGCGATCATCCCTTCGGTGCCGTAGAGCGCAATGTAGGTGTTCCACATGCCCAGATCATTGGCCGCAGCCGCCTTGGCCACGGCCTCGTCGGTGATCGGCCCGGCGCCGTCCCACACCTCGCCGCGCCGCTTGAACATGGCGAGCTGGTAGGCTCCGCCCATCATCAGCACCACGTTGGGCACGATGTTGGCAATGCGCAGCGGGCGCATGGCCTCGACGATGCGGGCGACGTCTTCCATCTTCTTGTGGCGAATGACGAACGGCTTGTAGACCGGCGGCGCGGGCATCAGCCACATGCCCATCTTCGTTACGATGCCGAAGTTGGACTGCGTGAACAGCCCATCGAGATAAGGCCCGTAGCCCCACTTGAACGCCTGCCACGCGGACGGATTCTTCGTCGAACCCATGCCGGTGCGCAGGATCTCGCCGTCCGCCAGTACGACTTCCATGCCGCACTGGACCATGAAGTGCTCGCCATAGGGCGTATACCCCACACCGCGATCCAGCGTGTTGCCCACCGGGCCGACCACGGGGCCAACGGTGGGAACGTCGATCCACAGCGGGATGTTGTTTTCAGTCAGATAGTCCTTGAGCTGGCGATAGGTGACGCCGGGCTCGACCAGCGCGGTGCACAAGACCGGATCGACATCGATGATCCGGTTCATGCGCTTCAAGTCTAGGATCATCTGGCCCGGTGATGCCGTGGTTGTCATCCCGTAGCCCATGTTCTTGCCGGTGGAGACCGGCCAGATCGGCTGGCGGAACTGATTGGCAATCTTCACGATGGCCTGCACTTGCTCTGCCGTTTCCGGGCAGACCGCGCCGACGGGCACATGCTTGCCGGAAGGATCGGGCGTGTAGGACTTCTTCCACGGGGTGACGGCGGCGGGATCGGCAAAGACCCATTCATCGCCCACGACCTTGCGCATGGCGGCCACAGCGCCCGCAAAATCGGCCTTGCGCACGCCCTTGGCGAGCATGGTCTTGGCGTTTCCAGCGCCGCTCAGGCCAACGGCTGCCGCACTGGCAACGCCCGCGCCGAGCAGGCTGCGGCGATCAATATTGGCGGTCATTGGCCTTTTTCCTTCGGGTCAGCGCTGCTCTTCTGGACCCACAGGGCCAGCGCCTTGAGTTCACCGGACGAGACTTCGGTGGGGCGGAAGGCGGGCATGGCGTTCTGGCCGTGGCGCACGATGTACTCGGTTGCCTCGGGCGGGAGGGCCCTGCCCCGGATTACCGGGCCGACATTCTGACCGTGGCAATAGCCGCAGACGGCGGAATAGACCTCTTCAGGGCCGCGCTGAGGCTGGACTTCGCCAAGCTTTTGCGCGGATGCGAAAGCCATCTGGGCGGTCAAGGCGAGCGCGAGGCCGCCTGCAACAAGGACAATGCGCTTCATTGATACTTCCCCAGCATCATGCCGCCGTCGATCACGACGTGGCTTCCGGTCATGTAGTCCGAGGCATCGGAGGCGAGCAGCAGGGCCAGCGGCTTCAGCTGCTCCGTTTCTGCCACCGCGCCCAGCGGCACGATGGCATCCCACGCCTTGCGCGCGACGGGGTCTTTCTTGAGCCAGCCGCCGCCAATATTGGTCACGAACGGACCCGGCGCGATGGCATTGATGCGGATGCGGAACTCGGCGAGCTCCAGCCCCAGCGCGCGCACCATGTGCAGCACGCCTGCCTTGGCCGGCATATAGGGCAGGCCGACGATGGGTTCGGTCACCAGCCCCGCGTTGGAGGCGGTGCAGATGATCGAACCACCGCTGCGGCCATTGGCGCGGCCGGGCTGCTTCATCACGCGCACCGCATTGCTCACGGTGTAGAACACGCCCGAGAGATTGACGGAAATCGACTTGTCCCAGCGTTTCGGATCATAGGTATCGACCTGGCCATCGGGATTGCGGTGGCCGGCCGGGTTCCAGAAGCCTGCGCCCGTATCGATCCCGGCATTGGCAAAGGTGATATCGAGCCCGCCATAGGCCTTGGCATGGGCATCGAACACGGCGGTCACGGCATCGAAATCCGAAACGTCGAGCCGATCGAAACGGACCTCGTATCCAGCCCCTTGCAGCCGCGCGGCTTCTCGTTCGGCGCCTTCGCCGTCGATATCGGTCAGAGTGACCATGGCACCTGCTTCTGCCATGGCCTCGGCATAAGCGAGGCCGATGCCCGAGGCCGCGCCGGTGACGAGCGCGGAGCGGCCCTTGATGTCAAAGCGGTCCAGTATTGCCATTCTCTTGTGTTTCCTCTCCTGCCGCCGCGGCCTTATTCGGCGGCTTGCGCTTGTCGTTCGCGGTCTATGAGGCGCTGCAACATGCGGCGCGCGCGCACCCCGCCGCCGTCGCCATTCAGTATCAGCGGGCGCAAGTCCCAGAAGTCCTGCCCGCGCATCAGGCGGTGGCTATCCCGGATCAGCGGCATGTCTTCCTGCTCGAACGCGAATTCGAGCGCGCCGCGCATCCCGGCGGTGAACTCGGCGTCCCCCTGCGCGAAATCGCGCGCGGTGGCCCAGAAATAATGGGTCGTATCCGGCGTTTCAGGCGTGAAGGCGTGCAGCGAGGGGAGCAGCGTGCACTCTTCGCGCGGCGTGCCCGGTGGCCCGGCGCGGAAATCGAAATAGAGCACGGCGGGGGCGTGCCACACCACCCAGCCATAGAAATCCTGCTTGAGGCCGATCCGCCCGAGCATCCCGCCGATCCCTTCGGAGAGATAATCGTCCAGCCGGATATACTCGGCGTGGACCGTCTCGCCGTCCTGCCAGAACTTGCGGTCGCCCTCGGTAAACGCGGCAGCCACCAGCGCGGGGTGGACGAAATTGGCGTGGCTCAGATCGAGGATATTGTCGCTGTAGAGCTCGTAATGCCCTTCCGCGACAGTGGCCCCGCGCACTGCTTCCCACCTGGGATCGGATAGCCAGCTGAAATCGGGGATCAGCGCTGGATCGGCCTTGTCCGCCTCTCCCATCCAGATCCACAGCAGCGCGTGGCGCTCTTCCAGCGGGTAAACACCGAGCCGGTTTTCGGGGAGCTGGCCGCCGGGGTGCGGATTGTGGACGCAGGCGCCGGTGCCATCGAAACGCAGGCCATGGTAGGGGCACATCAGCGCGCCCTCCACCACCTTGCCTTGCCCCAAGGGCGCAAAGCGGTGCGGACAGCGGCCCGACACCGCATTGGCCTTGCCCGCAGCATCGCGGAACAGCGCAACCGGCTCTTCCAGAAACACCCGTTGCTGAGGCGCCTCGCCCAGATCGGAGGCCCAGCCTGCAACGTACCAGCAGTTTCGCAAGTACGTGCCGACTGGCTCGGGACCGAGTTTGGGAACTCCGCCGTCGCTCATGTCACGCGCTACTCCTCATTACCCGTCACCCCGGACTTGATCCGGGGTCCCGCTCCCAACCCCCGCTCCGCAATCCAAGCGAGACCCCGGGTCAAGCCCGGGGTGGCGAGGAGAGATGCAGGCCGGGCCGTGCACTGCTGTTCCTCAGAGATAGAGCTGCTTGTTGATCGGGATATTGTTCTCGCGGCAGTAGGTCTCATAGTGGTTCATGAACCACCACACATCGAGCGTTTCGACATGGTTGCCATGCTCGTCGAAGAACTCGTTGGCGCCCTGCATGTGAAACAGCGCCTTCATGCCGTTCGGATCATCGGTGACGAGCGTGTGCGCAGTGCCGGGGGTTTCGGTGATGAATTCACCCGGTTTGCACACCCAATCGTATTCCAGATAGCGGAACGAGCCTTCGAGGCCGATGGCCCAGACGCGGCCGCGGTGCTTGTGCGTGCCGATCACGCCCGGACCCTTGATCCACAGGATGTTGACATAGACGTTGTCGCGCACGTCGAACGCCAGATGCCGGATCGCGGCGTTGTCACCGAACGGCACCCACGGGCTCTCGGCCTCGGATGCGCCTACGTACGTGCCCTCAACGCCCTTTGATTTGATTAAAGCGCCGTAAAGCTCGGGCACATCGACGATCTTGTAAGCGCCCGAGGGGGGGGCGGTCATGGTTGCCATGTCTGGCGTCCTCTCAGAGATAGAGCTTGGGATTGATGGGAATGCCCGCTTCCCGGCAGTAGGTCTCGTAGTGGTTGATGAACCACCAGACGTCCGAGGTTTCGACATGGACGCCGTTCTCGTCGAAGAACTCGATCGGTCCCTGCATCCATCCAAACAGCTTCACGCCTTCGGGATGCTCGGTCACGAGGGTGTGGCTTTCCCCCGGCACTTCGAGGATCAGGCCGCCAGGCGATGCGGTCCAATCGTATTCCAGATAGCGCACGCTGCCTTCAAGGCAGACCATGACAATCGTGCCGCGGTGCAGGTGCGTGCCGATGGTTCCGGGGCTTTTGACCCACAGGATGTTGGAGAAGATGCCCTGCCGCACATCGAACGCCAGATGCTTGATCGCGGCATTCTCGCCGAACGGAACCCACGGGCTGTCC
>JBIPOH010000014.1:0-19875 GCA_044379435.1 Novosphingobium sp. | reverse complement strand
TTTCGTGAACCGTGAAGCCGATCCGCGGCACCCCGATTTTCTGGTGACGCTGCCGGGAGCCGATGGCACACGCATCATCGGCTGCGCCGGCATTGCGCCCGGTGAGGATGGCGCGACCGAACTTGGCTACTGGATCGCGCGCCCGCATTGGGCGCAGGGCTATGCCACCGAAGCCGCCCGCGCCGTGATGTCGGTTGCGCAGGCGCTCGGTCACGACCGGATCGAGGCTAGCCACTTCCTCGACAATCCTGCATCGGGGCGCGTGCTGCGCAAGCTGGGCTTCACCGCTACGGGTGAACACCGCCCGCGCCGCAGCGAAGGGCGCGGCACGGTGGTGACCAGCGTGGTCTACCAGATCCGGCTCGGCGGTGTGGGCAACGGTGATGGCGGTGATGGTGGGGCCACAGGCGGCGACCGGGAGCCGATGCGACGCGCGGCCTGAGCGCCTGACCAAGCGCGTGCCCCTTGCCCTGCAAGCGCCGGAGTTCTAGGCGTTGAGGCTTCGGTGCGCGGGGGTCGTGCGCGCCGTAAGGGGGAAAACCGCCTCACAATGTCCGTTCGCAAGCGTCTCAGTCCCGAAGAAAGCCGTATTGCCGCCCTCGAAGCCGCACGCGCCCTGCTGATCGAAGCGGGGCCGCAGGCGGTGACGCTGAAAGCCGTTGCCGGCCGCATCGGGCGCACCCATGCCAATCTCCTGCACCATTTCGGCTCGGCTTCGGGCCTGCAAAAGGAACTGGCGCGCCATCTGGCCGAAACCATCTGCGAAGTGATTCGCGAGGCCGTCATCGCCAGCCGCTCGGGTGTCGGCAGCCCGCGCGATGTCGTCGACCTCACCTTCGATGCGTTCGACCGCGAAGGCGCAGGCGCGCTCGCTTCGTGGATGCTGCTGACCGGCAACGAGGATGCACTCGATCCGATCGTTGATGTGATCCACGATCTGGTGATCGAGCTCAACGAGTTCGGCTCGAACACGATGCGCGGTACCACGCTGACGCTGGTGCTGATGGCGCTGGGTGATGCCCAGATGGGCGGACCGCTGAGCCAGGCGCTGGAACTGCCGCGCACCGCAGCGCGCGATTATGCCGCGCAGATGCTCGATGCGGCGACCGAGCAGGCGAAGCTTACGCAGGCGGGGTGAGGTCCATCCACGCGGGCGCGAGAGCTGCCGGGATATCCTCCACGCGCCGGTGATCGACCGCCAGCCCAAGCTCCGGATAGGCGGCGCGCTGACGGGCCGGGTCTGACTGCGCAAGCGGCACGACGACAAGCCGCCGGTTCACCTTCTGCCGCCAGTTCATTCGCGCGGTGTTCTCCTGCCCGACATAGCAGCCCTTGGTGAAGCTCACGCCGTTCAGGTCCACCGCGTTGGTTTCCAGCCAGAGCGTCTGTTCGCTGCCCAGTTCGGCAAGCCCTTCGGTGACGCCGTGGGCGAGGCGATGCGCCAGCCACGCGGCGTCGGCGGAGGTGTCATCGGTGCTCACCGGCGCGATCCGGCGGTGGCCCAGCGCGGGAAGGCGCGGATCGGTCGGCGCGCCTTCCGCCTGCCAGTAGACGCCAAGGGTAGCGTCCGCGGCGATGCCGATGCGGCGGCGCAGGCGATACAGCGAAAGGCGCTTGGCAAGCGCCGGTGCGGCGGCCGATTCGCAATCGAGCAGGAGGTCGGCCCCGTCTGCCCAGATCAGAAAATCGAACAGCGCCTTGCCTTGCGGGCTGAGCAGCCCGGCCCAGACGGGGAGCGATCCCTGCACATCGCTCGTCACAAGGCCCTGCAGGAAGGCGGCGACGTCCTCGCTTTCGTCCAGCGGCGAGAGACGTACAATGGTGCGATTGGTCAAACGGGGTGCGCTCATGCGTGACAGATAGGGGCGCTGCGGCTTAAGGGGAAGGGCATGACCGCACCTGACTCGATCACCATTCGCCGCCCCGATGATTGGCACGTCCACTTGCGCGATGGCGCGCTGCTGGCGGGCGTTGCCCCGCACACCGCGCGGCAGTTTGCGCGGGCCATCGTGATGCCCAATCTTTCGCCGCCGATGACCGATGTGGCGGGTGTTTCAGCCTACCGCGACCGGATCATGGCGGCACTTCCCGAAGGCAGCGATTTCACGCCGCTGATGACGCTGTACCTCACCGACCATACCGATCCCGACGAAGTCGAGCGCGGCCATGCGGCTGGCGTATTCGTGGCGGCCAAGCTCTATCCCGCGCACGCCACCACGGGTTCGGCGCACGGCGTGACCGATGTGGCCAATATCATGCCCGTGCTGGCGCGGATGGAAAAGATCGGGATGCCGCTCCTCATCCACGGCGAGGTGACCGACAATCATGTCGACATCTTCGACCGCGAGGCCGTGTTCATTGAGCGCACGCTGATTCCGCTGGTTCAGGCGCTGCCGGGCCTTCGCGTCGTGTTCGAACATGTGACGACGCGCGAGGCGGTGCAGTTTGTCGAAAGCGCCGGGCCAAATGTGGCCGCCACGATCACCCCGCAGCATCTCCATATCAACCGCAACGCCATGCTCGTCGGCGGCATCCGCCCCCACGCCTATTGCCTGCCCGTTGCCAAGCGCGAGCATCACCGGCTGGCGCTCAGGGCAGCGGCGATATCGGGCAGCCCGCAGTTCTTCCTCGGCACCGACAGCGCGCCGCATGACAAGCGCCTGAAGGAAGCGGCCTGCGGCTGCGCAGGCATCTTCAACGCGCCGTTTGCGCTGGAAAGCTATATCCGGGTGTTCGATGAAGAATACGCGCTGGACAAGCTCGAAGGCTTTGCCAGCGAACATGGGCCCCGCTTCTATCGCCTGCCGCTCAACGAAGGCACCGTCACGCTGGAACGCGCACCCGTCACCGTGCCCGAGGAAATCGATGTGGGCGACACGATGGTCGTGCCCTTCCACGCGGGCGAGACGCTAGGCTGGCGTTTTCGTCCCTGAGTTCATCCGCGCCTTGCGCAGCATGTCCCAGGTGAACAGCGCCAGCGCGGTCCAGATCAGCACGAAACAGCCGGTGCGTGCGGTATCGAGCGGTTCGCCCCACAGGAAATGCCCCAGCAGAAAGCCGATGCTGGGCGTGATGAACTGGGCAAAGCCCATGGCTGAAAGCGTGAGGCGGCGCGCGGCATAGCCGAACAGCAGCAGCGGTATGGCAGTGAACAGTCCGCCGATGAGCAGCAGCCCGGCGGTCTGCCAGCTTTCCATGATGCTTGATCCGCCGCCCGCCCCGGTGCCGGTCCACGCATACCAGCCGACAACGGCGAGCGACGGGATCAGGCTCACCCCGGTTTCGATGGTCACGCCTTCGAGTGCGCCCACAGGCGTGACCTTGCGGACATAGCCGTAGAGCGCATAGGTCACGCCCAGCGCCGTGGCGACGAGCAGCATGTCGAGCTCGCCAAAGGCCAAGAGGGCAATGCCGGTGGCGGCGATGGCCACTGCACTCCACTGCACCCGACTGAGCTTTTCATGCAGGAACACCGTGCCGATCAGCACGTTGATCAGCGGCATGATGTAGTAGCCGAGGCTGGTGGCAAGGACGTGGCCGGTGACAACGGCGATGAAGAAGATCAGCGAATTGGTCGCCGTGAGCGCGGCGCTGACCACCAGCCGCAGCACCACGGCGCGGTTGCGCAGCATGGCCACAAGCGCGGGCCACTGGCGCTGGAGGGCAATGATCGCAAGGCAGATCGGCATGCTGCAGATGATTCGCCAAGCCAGCAGTTCAGGCGCGGGAATGGTATCCAGCAGCTTGAAGTAGATCGGCATCAGCCCCCAGAAGGTGTAGGTCGCGATGGCGGCGACGGCACCGTTGTGGCGAGAGGAGGCAGTGCTCATTCGCGCGCCATGGCAGGGGCAATGCGCAGGGCCAAGCATCAAAATGGCATGGCCCCGCCGATGGCCCTTTCAGGCCTTGGTCATAAGGCTTTAACCATCGCGGATGCATGGGGTGGGGTCATGCGGCATGTCCCTGCCTTTCGCGCGCTTGGTGCGGTACTGATCTGTGCGGGGCTCGCCGCCTGCGGGGCCGAAGCGCCGCGCACGCGCGGCGGTGAGGAAGGGCCGGTCCACGATCCGGTGATGAGCGCAGCGCTGGAAGGCCAGCTGATGGTCGATCCCGATCTTTCGCAGGCCAACAACCGCAATCTGGCCGTGGTTCCTGCGGGGCCTGCCGATCCTTCGCTGCCCCTCCCTGATCCGAAGAATTAGGCCAGATCCCAAGAACTAGAGTCAGGTGTCGCGCAGGCCTACGCCGATCGAGGCGCGGGGTTGTTCCATTTCAGCCGACGCGACCGGATAGGCGCAGGCATCGGCGGTGTAGTAGCCACCCGGGCGGTTGTTGCCGGAAAGGCCAATGCCGCCGAACGGCGCGGCGGCGGTTTCGCCGATGGTCGGGCGGTTCCAGTTGACGACCCCGGCGCGGACATTGGCCCAGAAGCGGTTGTAATCCTGCGGCGTGCCGCCGATCAGCGCGGCAGTCAGCCCAAAGCGGGTGTTGTTGGCCTCGGCAATTGCCTCGTCGAAATCATCGACGGCGATGACCTGAAGCAGCGGGCCGAACAGCTCGACATCGGGCCGATCCTCGATCCGCGTCACATCGATGATCGCGGGGCTGACGAAGGGCAGGTCTTCGCGCAGCCGCGCCATGTGCTTGATCGCGCGGCCCCCGTTGGAAAGGAGGTAGACGAAGCTCTCGGTCAGCCCGTCCGCCGCCGCGTTGTCGATCACCGGCCCCATGAACGGCGTCGGCGTATCGAACGGAGCGCCTACGACCAGTCGTTCGGTCAGCCGCCGCACTTCGCTGATCACCGCATCATACATCGTCGATTTGATGATCAGCCGCCGCGCCGAAGAACAGCGCTGCCCGGCGCTGGTAAAGGCGGATTGCACCACGATGGCGGCGGCATCGACGATCTTGGGCGTATCCCACACCACGATCGGATTGTTGCCGCCCAGTTCGAGCGCCACGAGCTTGCCGGGGTTCGAGGCCAGCTTGCGGTTGATCGAAACCCCGGCGTGGGCGGAGCCAGTGAACAGCACGCCGTCGACCCCGTCGTGCGCCGCCAGCGCCTGACCCTGCTCAGGGCCGCCGAACAGCACTTGCACGACCGCTGCCGAAATCCCGGCGCGGTGGAAGCAGCGAGCCAGCAGATCGCCGGTTGCAGGCGCCTTCTCCGAAGGCTTGAACACCACCACATTGCCAGCGATCAGCGCAGGCACGATCTGCGCCGCTGGCAGCAGCGCGGGCATGTTCCAGGGGCTGATGACGGCGAGCACACCGTGCGGCTTGTGGCGCACGGCAGAGGTGCCGTTGAGCGCGCTGTCGAGCTTGCGCTGTGCGGTGCGCTCGGCATAGCCGCGCACCGAAGCTTCCACCTTGTCGATCACGCCGTCGACTTCGCTGCGCGCTTCCCACAAAGGCTTGCCGGTTTCGCGGGCGATCATGTCGGCCAGCTTTTCGGCTTCCTTGCGCACTTCATTGGCAAAGCGGCGCAGCAGTTCGATGCGGGTGGAAAGCGGCTGCGCGGCCCATAGCGGCCAGGCGCGGCGCGCACGCGCAACAATATCGTCCGCGTCGCCGATCCGGCCGCGCCACAATTCCGAACCGGTCGCAGGCTCGAAAGAGACGATTTCGCCGTTGGACACGGGTGCGCGGGGCCTTCCTCTGCCTTGCTTGGGACGCGGCAAAGGGCCGCTGGCGTGTGCAGCCTATTGCATGGGAGTGGTAACCAAACAAGAAACCCCGCTGCGCAAACCCTAAGCGGGAATCCGCAGCTTTCAGGCGTGACCCGCCGGGCGCGGGCCCCTGCCATGCGCCTCACCCATGCGGCGCAGCGCGGCGATCTTGGCCTCCAGCAGCGACCAGTCGTCGTCCCCTGCGATCGGGGCCCAGATGGCTTCCACCTCGTCGATCAGCAGCGATTGCGGCGCAGGATCGGACCAGTAGGGATGTGTGTCTGCTACCGGCTCATAGGCGGCCAGCGCCTCACCCAGCGCGCCCGTCGCCGTGCCGCGCCCGCCGCGATGGCGGAAGAAGAACGCGTCCGGACCTTCGCCGCTCGCCGCCATGCTTTCTTCGCACAGGCCGATGAGGGCGGTATCCGCCTCGATCCCGCGCGGCACCACGCCCAGCCGCCAGCACCAGCGCCGGGCCATCGCGGCGCGGTAGTGGTCCTCGAAGCGGTTCAGCGCAGCGATCAGAGGCGGCGCTTCCTCCAGCGTGCGCAGCGCCACGGCCAGCTGCCCGCAGTTCCAGTGGATCGCCTGCACCTGCCGTCCAAACGCATAGAGCCCGCTGCTGTCGAAATAGGCGGCGGTGAAGGCCGGGTCCCAGCGCGGCAGCCAGCGCCACGGGCCATAGTCGAAGCTCTCGCCCGTCACGTTCATGTTGTCGGTATTGAGCACGCCGTGGACGAAGCCCGCGACGATATAGCTCGCGGCCATGTCGGCCATGCGCTCCACCACCTGTTCGAGCAGGCGGGCGGCGGGGCTGGCGGCGGGGCTAGCGTCTGGCGGGCCAGCCGGTCCGGGGAAATTGCCCAGACAATAGCCGACGAGCGCGGCTAGGTTGTCGGCCTCGCCCAGCGTCGCAAGGCGCTGGAACGTGCCGATGCGGATGTGCCCGTGGCTGAGGCGGACCATGACGGCGGAGCGGGTGGGCGAAGGTTCATCGCCGCGATAGAGCGATTCTCCGGTCTCGATCACCGAGAACGTGCGGCTGGTGTTCGCCCCCAGCGCGCCGAGCATTTCGGTGGCGAGGATTTCCCGCACTGCGCCTTTCAGCGTGAGCCGCCCGTCGCCTTGCCGGCTCCACGGGGTCTGCCCCGAACCTTTGGTGCCGAGGTCCATGAGGCGGCCTTGGCCATCGAGCAGCTGCGCATAAAGAAAGCCGCGCCCGTCGCCGAGATCTGGGTTGTAGGACTGGAACTGGTGGCCGTGATAGCGCAGCGCCAGCGGCTGCGGCAGGTTATCGGGCAGCGGCGCAAAGCGGCCCATGTGGCGGGTCCACTCTGCATCGGTCAGGCTGGCAAGTCCGACTTCGGCCGCCGCGCGCTGGTTGCGGAAGCGCAGCGTGGTTTCGGGAAAGTCTGCCGGGGCGACCGGATCGCCGATCCAGGCGGCGAGGTCGGCAATGCGGGGAGCGGGGCGGTAGATCGCGTCTTGCGGGGTTGGCTGCATCGCGCGATAGTGGCCGCCAAGCGGGCGGCGTGCAAGCGCGCCGCTTTTTTCATGAGCGGGATGCGGGCAGAACACACAGATGGCAGAGGCGCTGAAAAGCGGCGTGAAGCGCTGGGAGGATCGCAGCTGGACCAGCCGCGACGGGCTGAAACTGCATTTTCGCGATTATCCCGGCGGTACCAATTCGGGCAGGGCGGAAAAGCCGCCGATCCTGTGCTTCCACGGGCTGACGCGCAATGCCCGCGATTTCGAGGACCTGGCCGAGCGGCTGGCGGGCGATTGGCGGGTGCTGTGCCTTGATATGCGGGGGCGCGGAGACAGCGATTATGCGCGCGATCCGATGACGTATACCCCGGCGCACTATGTCGCCGATGTGGAGGCGCTGCTGGAAGCCGAAGGGATCGATCGCTTCATCGCCATCGGCACATCGCTGGGCGGGTTGATGACGATGATGCTCGCGGCCGCCAAGCCGGGCCGCATTGCTGCGGCTGTCATCAATGATGTGGGGCCCGAGATCGAACCGGCGGGGCTGGCCCGCATTCGCGAATATGTCGGGCAGGGGCGCAGCCATGAAACCTGGGTCCACGCCGCGCGCGCGCTGCAGGAAACCAATCGCGCGCTCTATCCGGCGTGGCAGCTGCCCGATTGGCTGCGCATGGCCAAGCGCTGCATGGTGATTGGCACTGGCGGGCGGATCGTGTTCGATTACGACATGAAGATTGCCGAACCGTTCGAGGCCGATCAAGGCCCGGCGCCCGCGCCTGAGGTGATGTGGGGCCTGTATGATGCGCTTGCGCAAAGCCCGCTGCTAGTGCTGCGCGGCGCGCATTCGGATATTCTCTCCGCCGATGTGGCAGCGCGCATGAAGGCGCGCGCTGCGGGGGCCGAACTCGTCACCGTGCCCGGTGTGGGCCATGCGCCGACCCTCGATGAGGACGAAGCCGTGGCGGCCATCGGGCGACTGCTCGCCCGCGCGGCATGATGGTTTGGGCATGAACAACAGGGCTTCCGGCAAGCGGCTGCATCTGCTGCACCTGCATTCCACGTTCGATGCGGGCGGCAAGGAGCGGCGCAGCACCAGCCTGATCAACCGCTTCGGCAAGGCGGTGGATCACAGCATCGTTTCCGCGCAGCCCGGCGCCCTTGGCGCGCGCGCGCAGATTGATGCGGGGCTGCCGGTGCATTTCCCGTTCGGCTTTCCCGCGCTGGCGGGCCGCTTCGGCGTGCGCCGCCTGCAGACGCTCGCGCGCGCGATGCAGGGCTTCGACCTGATCCTCACCTACAACTGGGGCGCGATGGATGCGGCGATGGCCCATGCGCTGTTTGCCCCGGCCATGGGGCTGGCGCCGCTTATCCACCACGAGGACGGCTTCAACGCCGATGAGGCGCAGCGCCTCAAGCCCACGCGCAACTGGTATCGCCGCATCGCGCTGGCGCGGGCGAGCGCGCTGATCGTGCCTTCGGTGCAGTTGGAGAACGTGGCGCTGGATGTGTGGCACCAGCCGCGCGCGCGGGTTCACCGCATCTGCAACGGCATCCCGGTGAAGACCTATGACCCTGCCCGCGCGAAGAAAGTGCGCCCCGATGCGCTGCCGCGCGTGATCAAGCGACCGGGCGAGAAATGGGTCGGTACGCTGGCGGGGCTGCGCCCGGTCAAGGCGCTGCCCCGGCTGGTGCGGGCCTTCCGCGCCCTGCCCGAGGACTGGCAGCTGGTGATCGTGGGCGAGGGGCCGGAGCGCGAGGCGATTCTGGCCGAAGCCATGCGGCTGGAGATCGGCCACCGCGTGCACTTGCCCGGCTATGTCGCAAACCCGGCGGAGGCGACCGCATTGTTCGATCTTTTCGCGCTCTCGTCCGATAGCGAGCAGTTCCCGCTTTCGGTGGTGGAGGCGATGGCATCGGGCCTCGCCGTTGCCAGCCCGGCGGTGGGCGATGTGGCGCAGATCGTTTCGGCAGAGAACGCGCGGTTCATCACGCGACCGGGCGATGAAGCGGCGTTGGGCACTGCGCTGCTGCAATTGGCGCAGGATGAAACGCTGCGCCGCCGCGTGGGGGCGGCCAACCTGCTGCGCGCGCGGGCCGATTTCGATGAGGGGGCGATGGCCGCGCAGCATGCGGCGCTCTATGCGGCGGCGCTGGGAGTGCCCGTGTTTCCGTAAAGCTGCTGGACAGTTTCAGCCTGTTAACCCGCCGCTTCCGTCAAACCGGTTGAATTGGCAGGCCCCCCTGCTAAACAGCCGCACTTGGTAAACCCGCGACCTGAAAGCGCAGCCTTGGCCCTTACTCCCACCACTCCGCCAGCCAGCAGCCCCAGCAATGGCAAAGATGCCGCCGCGCAGGAAACTTTCCTGCGCGAGGTGGACGATGCTCTGCGTGAGGACCAGCTGTTCACGCTGCTGCGCACGCGCGGGCGGCCAATTCTGGCGCTGGTGGTGGGCGGCCTTGTCGGGCTGGGCGGCTGGCTGTGGTACCGCGACCACACGGCAGGCGTCCGCGACAAGCAGGGTGAGACGTTCGTCACCGCGCTCGATGCGCTGGAGGGCGGCCGCAACCAGACGGCGAAGTCCGCGATGGATCCGCTCGCCAAGGATGGCAATGCGGGTTACCGCGCGGCGGCGCAGATTGCCGAGGCAGGCCTTGCCCAGCAGGCGGGCAAGGATGCCGATGCGGCAAAGCTCTTTGCCGCTGTGGCAGCCGATGGCGCGCTTCCCGGCCCCTATCGCGAGCTGGCCACGCTGCGCGAGGTTTCGGCCAATTTCGACAAGCTTGCGCCGCAGACGGTGATCGATCGGCTGAAGCCGCTGGCCGTGCCGGGCAAGCCCTGGTTCGGCAGCGCGGGCGAACTCGTCGCGTTTGCCTATATCAAGCAGAACAAGACCGAGGCAGCGGGCGCGCTGCTGGCGGGCATCAGCAAGGACAAGTCCGTGCC
The DNA here is from genome assembly GCA_044379435.1 of Novosphingobium sp. Classification (GTDB taxonomy): domain Bacteria; phylum Pseudomonadota; class Alphaproteobacteria; order Sphingomonadales; family Sphingomonadaceae; genus Novosphingobium. Next base: position 9,774 of record JBIPOH010000014.1, on the reverse strand, counting down.
CGACACCATGCGCCGCCGTGCGCGCCAGCTCGCCGGGCAGCTGGGCGTCGATGCCGTGGACAATCCGGCTGCTATCGTGAGCGGCAGCGAAGGACAATGATGGGAACCGAGGACATGACCACCACCACGCCGAACAATCGGCCGCTGGCGCTTCGCCGCCTTGCCGTCTCTGCCATGGTCGTGGTCGCCCTTGCGCTCGGTGGCTGCGGCCTGACGAAGAGCAAGACCAAGTCGACCCCCACGGTGGGCAACCGCATCCCGATCCTTTCGCGGATCGAAGCGGGCACCAAGGTCGATCAGGGCATGGCCGTGCTCGATGTGGTGCTCCCCGTGGCAGAGCCCAATCCCGATTGGGAGCAGGCTGGCGGCACCGCGTCCAAGTCCTATGGCCACCTCGCGCTGGCAGAAAATCCGCGCAAGGTCTGGTCGGTGCGCATCGCCGGATCTACTCCGATCCACCGCCTTGCCGCCTCGCCCGTGGTCGGCGGCGGGAAGCTCTATGCCATGGACACCGAAGGCATCGTCCGCGCGTTCGATGCGGGCACGGGGCGCGAGATCTGGAAGGATACCTTCCGCTTGCCGGCCTCGACCTCGTCGGTGTTCGGCGGCGGCGCTGCCTTCAATGATAGCAAGCTGTTCATCACCACCGGGCTGGGTGAAGTTGCCGCGATTGAGGCCGATAGCGGCAAGGTGCTGTGGCGCGTGAAGCCGGCTGGCCCGCTGCGCGGCAGCCCCACGATTGCCTTCGGCAGCGTCTTCGTGATGACGCAGGACAACCAGATCATCGCGCTCAATGTGGCCGATGGTGCCCAGTTGTGGAGCGAATCCGGCTCGGTCTCGCTGACCGGCGTGTTCGGCGTGGCCGCTGCCGCTGCCGGGCAGGGCACCATCGTGGCAGGCTACAGTTCGGGTGAACTGGTTGCCTATCGCTATGAAAATGGCCGCCAGCTGTGGTCTGATGCGCTGGCGCGCACGAGCATCGCGACGTCGGTTTCGACGCTGACCGATATCGACGCCGATCCGATCATCGAGCGCGGCCGGGTCTATGCGCTGGGCCAGGGCGGGCGCATGGCTGCCTATGAACTGGTCACCGGCCAGCGCGTGTGGGAGCTCAATCTGGCGGGCATTTCCACCCCGGCGGTGGCGGGAGACTGGATTTTTACGCTGACCGACGAGGACAAGCTGCTGTGCATTGCCAAGGCCACCGGCAAGGTGCGCTGGATCACGCAGCTCAAGGCCTATCGCAACGTCAAGAAGAAGAAGGGCCCGATCTTCTTCACCGGCCCGGTGCTGGCCGGCAATCACCTGTGGGTGGCGAACTCGGAAGGCGAAGTGTTTGCCGCCACGGTCACTGACGGCACCTTCAAGCGCAAGGCAAAGCTGGGCGCGCCAGTAACGCTGGCGCCGGTCGTGGCCGGGGGCACGCTCTATGTGCTCGATGACAGCGGCCACATCACCGCATTTCGTTGAAGACATCCCCGCGATCTAGCCGGGGCATTCACGATTTTCTCATAGGTCCGCGTTAACGGTGCGGGCATGATTGCTCGCGCATCCAGGCCTTCCAGCGATGTTTCGGCCGGCGTCGGCCTTTCCGGCCTTGCCGGCCTTGCGCTGTGGGTGATCCTCTGTCGCAACTGGGCGGGGATTGCCGATCTGCTCGACCTGCCGGGGCCGCACGCCCCCCTCGTCGGACCGAATGCAGCGCTGGCGGCCATGGTCTTTTCCGGCCTGCCGATGGTGGCGTGGTCGCTGCTGGTCGACAAGGTGCACTTGCGCGCCTCCACCGGCATCGACTGGGCCAGCCCGCGCAAGGTCCGCGATATCGTCGATGTTTCGATCACCAAGGTGGCGGGGCTGTGGGCGACATGGTCGCTGATCGGCTTCGTCTACTGCCTCTGCCGCTGGTATTGGCGCGGGCAATACATGTTCGCGATGGACGTGATCACCAGCCTTGCGCCGCTGCTGTTCCTTGGCGCGATCCCCTATGTGCTGTGGCTGGACCGCGTGCTGGTCAATCCGCGCGATGCCTCATGGCACTTCGGCGCGATGCTGGTGGGGCGCGAGACCTATGACCGCACCGAAGTGGCAAACCACTTGCGCGCATGGGCGGTGAAGGGCTTTTTCTGCGCCTTCATGTTCTCGATCATTCCCGGCGGGTTCAGCAACATTGTCTCGCTCGATTATGGCGCGGTGCTGGGCAATCCGCTCGCGCTTGGCAATGCGCTGATCGAGACGATGTTCCTCGTCGATGTGCAGATCGCGATGGTCGGCTATCTCCTGACGATGAAGCCGCTCGATGCGCAGATCCGCAGCGCCAATCCGTTCCTCGGCGGCTGGGTGGCGGCGCTGATCTGCTATCCGCCGTTTATCCTGATGGGCAGCGGCGGGGTGCTCGATTACCGCACTAATGGCGCGGAATGGACCTTCTGGCTGCAGGGCATGCCAGTTCTGGAATGGATCTGGGTGGCCGCGATGGTGCTCCTCACCGGCATCTACGCCTGGGCCACGGTCGCCTTCGGCCTGCGCTTCTCCAACCTCACCTATCGCGGCGTGCTGACCAATGGGCCTTACGCCTTCACCCGGCATCCGGCCTACATCTCCAAGAACGCGTTCTGGTGGCTGGCGACGCTGCCCTGGCTCACGACGACGCATTCCATGGTCGATGCGGTGCGCAACACGGTGATCCTCGCCCTCGTCAGCGCGGTCTATTATTGGCGCGCGAAGACGGAGGAAGCGCACCTTCTGGCTGAAGATCCCAAGTACCGCGAATACCACGCATGGATGGCCGAGCATGGCCTCGTCACCGGCACGCTCAATCGCGCCTTCCGGTTCGTGAGGCGCGGCCGTCCCCGTACTGAACCATCTCCCATCGGCGCGGTGCATCCGGCGGAGTAGCGAGGGCTAAATCGCCTCGCCCTCGTCTGTCTCGTAAAGCCGGATCACGCGGTCATGAAAGCCGAGCCCGGCGCGCGCGGCGACCCATTCGGCCATGTGCGCCGACTTCGCATGGGCCATGAGCGCCGCTCGGTCCGTCCAGCGCTCGGCCACGTGGAACAGCGCCGGATCATCGATGTCCTGCGCATAAGTGTACTGGATGCAGCCCTGTTCCGCACGGGTTGCTGCGGCCACCTTGCGCGCCAGCGGCAGCAGGTCCGCGATGTGTTCCGGGGCGACCCGGAACGTGCCCATAACGACGATCATCGGTTTACAGGTCTTCGCCTTCGTCGGTGTCGTAGAGCTTGATGTGGCGTTCCTTCATGGTGATGCCAGAGAGGATTTCGATCCATTCCGCCACGTGCGGCGTCTTGAGGTGCGCGCCCAGCGCCTCGCGGCTCGTCCAGCGCTCGGTGATGTGGAAGATCTCCGGATCGGTGATATCGCGCGAATAGTCGTACTGGAGGCAGCCTTCCTCCAGCTGCGTCGCGGCGACGACCTTTTGTGCGGCCGGCAAGGCAGCGTCAATGGCTGCGGCATCCATGCGCAGCTTGCCCATCACGATGATCATGTTTTCTCTCCCGCTATGATTATTCTTAAATCAGAACGACTTCGCCTCGTAGATCGGATCGACCTTGCCGCCCCATGCGCCGTGATAGAGATCGAGCAAGCGCTCCGCGGGAACCTTGCCCGTGCTCACGATCTCGTCGAGCGGCTGGAGATACCCGGTCTCGTTGTCACCGGCGTCGTTGAGCCGTGCGCGCGCGGCAAGACCGCCGCGCGAGATTGCGAGGACTTCGGCGGCGATATCGCGCAAGGTTCCGCCACCGGGCAGCGGCGCGTCCAGCCCCAGCTTCGGCACCCCGGCGCGCAAGGCTTCGCGCCCGTCCATGTCCCAGTCCTTGACCAGATCCCATGCTGCATCAAGCGCGGTCTGGTCATAGAGCAGGCCCACCCACAGCGCCGGCAGCGCGCAGATCCGGTTCCACGGGCCGCCATCTGCGCCGCGCATTTCCAGGAAACTCTTGAGCCGCACTTCGGGGAAGGCGGTCGAAAGGTGGTCGATCCAGTCAGACCGGGTCGGCTTTTCGCCGGGCAGCGCGGGCAGCTTGCCTTCCAGAAAATCCCGGAACGACTGGCCTGCCGCATCGATATAGCGGCCATTGCGGAACACGAAGTACATCGGCACATCGAGCATATAGTCGACATAGCGCTCGTAGCCGAAGCCCTCGTCGAACACGAACGAGAGCATGCCGGTGCGCGCCGGATCGGTATCGGTCCAGATGTGGCTGCGATACGAGAGGTAGCCGTTGGGCTTGCCTTCCAGAAACGGCGAATTGGCGAACAGCGCGGTAGCCAGCGGCTGGAGCGCCAGCGAAACGCGGAACTTCTTCACCATGTCCGCCTCGCTCGAATAATCGAGGTTGGTCTGGATGGTGCAGGTGCGCAACATCATGTCGAGGCCCATCGTGCCGACGCGCGGCATGTGGCGCAGCATGATGTCGTAACGGCCCTTGGGCATGATCGGCAGTTCTTCGCGGGTCTTGTCCGGCCACAGCCCCATGCCGAGGTAGGCGAGGCCCAGCTTGTCGCCGATGGTCTTCACTTGCGCGAGGTGGCGGCCGGTTTCGGCGCAGGTCTGGTGCAGATTTTCCAGCGGCGCGCCTGAAAGCTCAAGCTGGCCAGCAGGCTCAAGGCTAACGGCACCGTCCGAACCACCCATCGCGATCACGTTGGGGCCCGTGTCGCTGTCTTCCTCGATGGTCGTCCAGCCATACTCGCGCAGCGCCAGCAGCAGATCGCGAATGCCGCCGGGCTCGCTGTACGACGGCGCGGCGCGGTCCTTTGTTCTATAGACGAACTTCTCGTGCTCGGTGCCGATCCGCCATGCATCGCGCGGCTTTTCGCCCTTCGCCATCGGTTCGATCAGCTGGTCGCGGTTCTCGATGACGGGATCGTTGCGATTCGAAACTTGTCTTGTGCTCATGCCAGATTCGTTAGTGTGCCGCGCGGCCCTGCGCCAGATTAAATCATGCCAGCCGAAAACAGAGAGGGGTCCACGCCGTGAACCGCGTCAGCCCCAATCGCCGCGCGTGCCCATCCATAGCGCGGCGGCGGCCATCGCGGCAGTTTCAGCGCGCAGGATGCGCGGACCAAGCGTGATGGCCTGCGCGGCGGGGTGGGCACGGATTGCCGCCCGCTCGGCATCATCGAACCCGCCTTCCGGGCCGATCAGCAGCGCGGCAGGCCCCTGATGCGCGGCAAATGCGGCAGCGGCAGGCGCGCCGCCCACCTCGTCCGCGAAGAACAGCCGCCGCCCTTCCGGCCAGTCGCGCAGCAGCGTGTCGAGCTTCACCGGTTCAGCCAGCACCGGCAGCGCGGTGCGCGCGCACTGTTCTGCCGCTTCGGTCACGATGGTGCGCGCCCGTTCCGGATTGAGCTTGTCTGCCACACAGCGCCGGGTCAGCACCGGGCGGACCGCGCCCACGCCAAGCTCTGTCGCTTTTTCGAGCACCAGATCGAAACGGTCCTTCTTGATCAGCGCCGGGCAGAGCCAGAAATCGGGCACGGCCTCGCGCACGCGCAGCCGGCGCACCACGGTCAGCAGCATGTCGCGCTTGCCCGCTGCGGTCACTTTGGCCAGCCATTCGCCCGTCTGGTCGTCGCACAGCACCACCGCATCGCCTGCGCCCACGCGCATCACCTTGCCCAGATAATGCGCCTGCCCGCCTTCCAGCGGCACGGCTGCGCCCTCTGCCAACGGGCCGGGCACGAACAGGCGGGGGGCCGACTTGGGCGGCCAGGCGGGGGTTGCAACCATGGGGCATGGCTCTAGCCGATTGGCGGCGCCGGGGCTATGCAGCAGACATGACCACCTCGCCGGAAATCGTGCCCGACAGCCAGTATCGCGGCGTGCTCACGCTGCTGCCGCCCACCTTGCGCGATCTGGCGCTGATTGCCCGGTTTGATCGGCCCATCGGCTCGTGGCTGCTGTTCTGGCCCTGCGCATGGGGGCTGTTTCTGGCGGGCGGAACGGGGCGTTGGGGCACGCTGCTGTGGTTCCTGCTCGGGTCCGTTGCGATGCGCGGGGCGGGCTGTGTCTATAACGATATCGTCGATGCCGATCTCGATGCGCGCGTGGCGCGCACCGCCGCGCGGCCCATCGCCAGCGGCGCGATTGCCAAGAAAGTCGCGTGGGTCTGGCTCCTCGCACTGTGCGGGGTGGGTCTGATCGTCCTGCTTCAGTTGCGCTGGGAGGCGCAAGTGGTGGCCCTCGGCAGTCTGGCGCTGGTGGCAGCCTATCCCTTCATGAAGCGCATCACCGGCTGGCCGCAGGCGTGGCTCGGCCTCGTCTTCACGTGGGGCGCGCCGGTGGGGTGGATCGAGGTCATGGGGTTCGACCGGCTCGCCCCGCTCGGCCTGCTCTATGCCGGATGCTGGGCCTGGTGCATGGCCTATGACACGATCTACGCGCTGCAGGACCGCGAGGACGACGCGATGGTCGGCATCGGCTCTTCCGCGCTCTCGTTCGGTCGGCATGTCCGCGCCGGAGTGATCGTGCTCTATGCAATGGCGATTGGCTGCTGGGCGAGCGCAGTGTGGCTGGTGCGGCCCGATCCGGTCGCGCTTGTCGCGCTGGTTCCGGTGGCGGTGCATTTCGCCTGGCAGGCCTTCACGCTCGATACCGCAGACGGCTTGAGCGCCCTCGCGCGGTTTCGCAGCAACCGATTCGCTGGCGCGCTGATGGCTGCTGCGTGCTTTGTGGTGGGCGCTGCCGCTCAGGCATAGCTCACGATTTCCCACTCGATCCCGTCCCAATCGAGGACATAGAAACGGCGGCCTGGCTCGTAGTCGGCGTGGTTGAATGGCTCCAGCCCGGCGGCGATCACCACCTGCTCAGCTGCATCGAGGTCATCGACGACAAGGCCGATGTGCTGCAGCGGTTGGCCTTTTGAGAAGCGGCCAGTCAGCGGCTCTTCCCCTTGATAAAGCGCGATATAATCACTTTCGCTGCCAAGGTGGATGGTCCATCCGCCCAGCTGCGATGGCCCGCGCCAGCGTTCGTGCCAGCCACATAGCCGAGCGAGGAACCCTGCGGTGCGATCAGGGTCGCTGACGCGGATGTTGACGTGTTCGAGGCGCGCGGCGGGTACAGCCATTTCGGACGACTCCATTCTGGAACATTTACGCGCTAATGCTTATGCAACCTCAACTTGACTTGAGGTCAAGCAAATAAACCGGGGATTCGCGATGCTTGCGAAAACGGCCAAGGGCCGCAATGATCTGGTGCCCATCGGCGTCGTCGCCCAGCGCACCGGCCTCGCCCTTTCGGCTATCCGCTATTACGAGGAGCGCGGCCTGATCGCCTCGGTGCGCACCGGCGGCAACCAGCGCCGCTTCCTGCGGTCCGACATCCGCCGGTTGAGCTTCATTCTCATTGCCCAGCGCCTCGGTCTGGGGCTGGCAGAGATCGAGCGCGAACTGGCCTCGCTGCCCCACGGCCGCACGCCCACCGTGCTCGATTGGCAGCGCATCAGCCGCTCCCTGCGCGGGGAGATCGATGGCCGCATCCAGCTGCTCACCCGCACGCGCAACAAGCTCGATGAATGCATCGGCTGCGGCTGCCTCAGCCTCGATCGCTGCGCGCTCTACAACAAGGAAGACCGGGCATCGGCGGCAGGGCCGGGGCCGAGGTTCGTGCTGGATTAGGCCGAAGCACTCGCCAGCAAGCTCTCCGCTCCGCCCAGATCGACGCTCACCAGCCGCGAAATGCCGCGTTCCACCATGGTCACGCCAAACAGGCGGTGCATCCGGCTCATCGTCACGGCGTTGTGCGTCACGATGAGGTAACGCGTGGTGGTCTCTGCCGCCATCGCATCGAGCAGATCACAGAAGCGCTCGATATTGGCGTCGTCGAGCGGCGCGTCGACTTCGTCGAGTACGCAGATCGGCGCCGGGTTGGTCAGGAACAGGCCGAAGATCAGCGCGACGGCCGTTAGCGCCTGTTCGCCGCCCGATAGCAACGTGAGCGATTGCAGGCGCTTGCCGGGGGGCTGGGCGAAGATTTCGAGTCCGGCCTCCAGTGGATCATCGCTGTCGACCAGCGCCAGATGCGCCTCGCCGCCGCCGAACAGCCGCGCGAACAGGCGGCGGAAATGCGCATCGACCGCTTCAAAGGCCGCGCGCAGCCGTTCGCGGCCTTCGCGGTTGAGCGCGCCGATCGAGCCGCGCAGGCGGTTCACAGCTTCGGTCAGTTCGGCCTGTTCGGTCACGATGGCGGTGTGCTGGGCTTCGGCTTCGGTCAGTTCGGTCGCCGCCACGAGGTTGACGGGCCCCAGCCGCTCGCGCTCCGCCAGCAGCCGGTCATGGGCTGCCGATTCCTCGGGCGCGGCGGAAACATCGCTGCCGGGAAAGCCGATGCGTTCGGGCAGGAGCGGGGGCGGGCACTGGAAGCGCTCGCCCGCAATGCCGGCCATTTCCTGACGCCGCTGGTCCTCGTTCTCCGCCTTGGCGCCCAGCGCGGCGCGGGCTTCGCGCGCGCTGGCGAGCGCCTCGTTGGCGGCGGAAAGCGCGGCTTCGGCACGCCGCGCCTCGGTCTCGCTCAGCGCCAGCGCGGCCTCCGCCTCGGCCAGCGCAGCGCCGTAGCGCACCTGCAGGGCCTGCGCCTCTTCAAGATCGCGGGCGAGGGCGGGGGGCTTGGCCGCCACGACCCCGCGCTCCTGCGCCAGATCGTCCGCTTGCCCGGCCATCGCGGCAAGGCGCCGCGCGGCGTCTCCGGCGCGGGCCTGCCAGCCGCGAATATCGCCGCGCAACGCCGCGAGGCGCTCTTTGCCCACCGCCAGCGCCTGACCATGCGCGGCCACCGCAGCCATCGCGGCCTGATAGGCGGCGCGCGCCTGGGTGTTGCGCTGGCGCTCGGCCTCGACGGCAGCGCGTCCGGTCGCGGGATCGGGCAGCGCGGCACGGCGTGCCTCAGCCTCGCCAAGGTCCGCTTCTGCGGTCTGGCGCTGGGCGGCGAGGTCGGCGGCGGTGCGGTCGATCTCGGCGCGGCGCGCGGCGATGCGGGCGCGTGCGGCCTCTGCCTGATCGAGCGCGCGCAAGGCGCTGCGTTCGGCGTCTGCTGCGGCGGCGAGGGCGCGTTCGCTGGCGGTAAGCTCTGCCTGCACGCGGGTGAGTTGGCCTTGCGCCTTGGCGAGCCTGGCCTGTGCGGCGCTGCTGGCGGTTTCGGCAGCTTCGGCGGCTTCGCGGCGCGCGGGAAGCGCGGCTTCGAGTTCGGCAAGACGGTTCTCGGCGGCAAGGATGGCGGCTTCCGCACCGCCTTCGCCGCGCGCGATGAAGCCGTCCCAGCGGCGCAAGTGGCCCTCGCGCGTGACCAGCCATTCGCCGGGTGCAAGCGCTTCGCCCCGGTCTTCATCGGCAACGCGCACCAGCGCGAGGCGCGCGGCGAGTTCTGGCGGGCAGCGAGTCACGTGGTGGAGCAGGGCATCGGCGCGCGGGGCGAGAGCATCGGCGCCCGTCCAGAAGCGGCCATCTCCGGCAGGCGCCGCGCCCAGCGGGGCGCCGGAATCGCGGCCCAGCACGGCAGCCAGCGCGCGCTCATAACCCGGAGCGGCGCGGGCTGCGCCCAGTGCGCTCGGTCCCTTGCCGGTGCGCGCGGCGGCGGCCTCGCGCGCGGCCTTGTCGCGGGCGAGCGCAGTGGTTTCGCGTTCGAGACCGACGAGATCGGCGCGCGCGGCGGCGAGGTCAGATGACGCGGCGTCGCGTGCCGCCGCAAGGGTTTCGCGGTCCGCGGTCAGGCGCTCGCGTGTCGCCGTCAGGTGCGCGCGGGTTTCGCCCACC
>JBIPOH010000199.1:0-6037 GCA_044379435.1 Novosphingobium sp. | reverse complement strand
CGGGGGTCGTCAAGCGCGAGAGATTCGCGGCTGGATTCCAGGCGAGCGCGGCAAGGCCGGGTTCGGTGGGGCTTTCGGTGGCTTCGAGGACAAACCCGTTCGCCGCGCCGTCCTGCCCCTTGAGCACGAGCTGCGGCCCATTGGCGCCGGTGGCGACATAGGCCGTCACGCCTGCACCGCTGGCATTGATCGCGCTGGCAACGGTATCGAGCGTGGCGCCAGTGGGGATCGTGATATCGACTGCCGCACGCGCCGCATCAGGCGTAAAGCCGCTGCCGCTGACGGTGCCGAAGCGCACGGTGAGCGTGCCCGCGCCAACCGGCGTGCTGGCGCTGGCCACGGCGGGCGAGACCAGCGTTTGCGCCTTGGCGAGCGAAGTGACTTCGAGCGTGGAGGTGCCGCGTCCGGTGGCCGCGCCCTTGCTGACTTGCGCGACGGCGCTGTTGGCGATCTGCGGCGTGGCGGCCAGATCGCCGGTGCGCACGCGGTCGCCCAGCGAGGAGGCGAGACTGGAGATCATGCCGCGCAGCGTGGAGGCGGAGGTGATCTGGGTGTTCAGCCGCTCCGACCGCGCGGTGATCTGATCGAGCCGGGCGGCAAACTGCGCAGCGGCCAGCTGTTCGGCCAGCTGCGACATGTTGATTCCGCTGCCCGCGCCAAGCGTGGACACCAGGCTGGCGGTGGCCGAAGACGATGAGGTGGCGGAAGTGGTCGTCATGCTTTCCAGAACGGCGGATATTCAGCCGGGTTAAGCCGCGGGCGAGCGGGTTTCCGGGCGCCCTTCGGCATCGAAGCGCAGTTCGAGCGGGACGTCGACCTGCGGTTGCGGCGGGGCATCGCCGCGCTTGAGCGCCAGGATGAAGGCGAGCACGGCGGCAATCGCGGCGTAAAGCTCTTCGCGGATCATTTGGTTTTCGCGTGTGGTGAAATAGACCGAGCGCGTGAGCGCGGGCGAGGAGAGCATGGGGACCGCCATTTCGGCGGCCATTTCGCGCATCGCCAGCGCCTTCTCGCCGCGCCCCTTGGCCAGCACCACGGGGGCGGGGGCCTTTTCGGGATCATAGGCAAGGGCCACGCTGAAGTGCGTGGGGTTGGTGATCACGAACTGCGCTTCCTTCATCGCGCTGGCGAGGCCGCCCATCGCGATCTGGCGCTGGCGCTGGCGGATCGCGGCCTTGCGTTCGGGTGAGCCTTCGCTTTCCTTGCTCTCGTCCTTGAGGTCCTGCAGTGACATCCTGAGGCGCATCATCCGGCGCAGCCACTGCACCGGATAATCGACCAGCGCGATGACGACGAGGCCCCCGCCCAGCGCATAGAGCAGGGCGAGAATCGCCTCCCAGCTATAGGCAAGCTGGCCGCCGAGGTTGCCGTTACCCAGACCGGCCAGCCCCGGCAGGCGGCCCTTGAACCAGACCCACGCGATCGTGCCCAGCAGCACGAGCTTGGCGAGGCCCTTGGCCAGTTCGATCCAGCCTTGCGGGCCGAACATGCGTTTGAGGCCCGAAAGCGGATTGAGGCGCGAGGCCTTGGGCGCAAGATTTCCGCCGACCCAGCGCCCTTCGCCAAGCCCCAGCTGCGCAATCAGCGCTGCGGCCATCAGCAGGCCGCCCAGCGTGAGCACCGGGGGCAGCGCGGTGAGCAGCGCGGCGTGGATCAGCGGTGCGGGATCGAAGCGGTCGATGCTGGCGCGGTCCCACACAAGGCCGGTGCGCGCGGTGCGCTGGAGGCTGCCAAGGAGCCATGGCCCGGCAAACTGGAGCCACGCCGCGCCGCCCAGCACGCTGATCGCGATGCCCAGTTCGCGGGGGCGCAGCACATCGCCGTTCTTGGCGGCGTCCTTGCGGCGCTTTTCGGTGGGGGCGAAGGTTTTTTCACCCGGCGTCTCTTCAGCCATGGGCGGGCTTCACCAGCTGGGCGGCCTGCGTGACGGCGGCGAGCGAGAGATCGCTCAGCCGGTCTGTCAGCAGCGGCGCGGTGAGGATGAGCGCGGCAATGCCCGCAAGAACGCCCGCAGGCAGGCCCAGCGCGAAGAGATTGAGGGTGGGAGCCGAGCGGCTGATCACGCCGGTCATCACTTGCACCAGCAGCAGCAGCAGCGTGACGGGAAGCGCGATGGCAATCGCGGCAGTGAGCATCTGCGCGCCGAACCCGGCCACCAGCATCATCCGTTCGGGTGTGAACCACGCCGCGCCGGGCGGAAAGGCCTGATAGCTTTCCACGATCAGCGCAAACCACGTGAGATGCGCGCCGAGGCCGAGGAAGAGGACGGTGAGCAGCACCGAGAAATACTGGCCCAGCACCGGCGAATGCGCCCCGCTGACCGGATCGGCGGTGGAGGCAATGCTCATACCCATCGAGCCGCCGATCACTTCGGCAGCCATCAGCGGGGCGGCAAAGCTCCATTGCAGGACGAAGCCGAGCGAGAGGCCGATCAGCACTTCCTGCGCGGTGATGAGCAGGCCCGAAGGGGTGAACAGCGCGGGCGGCGTGGCGACCGGGGTCCAGGCACAGATCATCACCGCGATGGCGCCCGCAAGGCTGACGCGCAGCTGTATCGGCACCGAGTTTGCGCCAAACAGGGGGGCGGCGAGGAGAGCGGCACCGATGCGCGTCATCACGAACAGCAGACGCCAGAATTCCGCTTCCAGCGCGCCGAAGCCGAAGTTGAGCGCGATCATTGCCCGGCCCTCATTTCCCGGCCCGTCATTTCCCAGTCTGCGCAATCTGGGCGAAGATCTCGACGAGGAAATCCCCGATCAGGCCCATCATCGCGCTGCCCAGGATCACCAGCACGAGCGCGATGGCGGCGAGCTTGGGCACGAACGTGAGCGTCTGTTCGTTGATCGAGGTGGCGGCCTGCACCACGCCAACGACAAGGCCAACGGCAAGGCTGGCGAGCAGCACGGGCGCGGCGACGAGCGCGGTGACCCAGAGCATCCGGTCAGCCAGAGCGAGAAGGGCGGCAGTGTCGTTCATGCGGCAAAGGCCTGCTTCTGATCCCCAAATTCCCCCACCCGCTCATGCTGAGCTTGTCGAAGCATGTTGGCGCAACGGCTGTGCGAGCACCCTTCGACAGGCTCAGGGTGAGCGGATGTGGTGCTGAGGCTGGCGTTCGTTGTGGACATTGCGGCTATCCGAAGCTGGCTGCCAGGCTGCCCATCAGCAGCGCCCAGCCATCCACCAGCACGAAGAGCAGGAGCTTGAACGGCAGCGAGACGATGGTGGGGGACATCATCATCATGCCCAGCGACATCAGGACAGAGGAGACCACCAGATCGATCACCAGAAACGGCAGGAACAGCATGAAGCCGATCTGGAACGCGGTCTTGAGTTCGCTCGTCACGAAGGCGGGCAGGAGGATCGAGAAGGGCACATCGGCGGCGCGGGCGAACTTGGGCGCCTTGGCCATGGTGGCGAACATCTGGAGGTCGTGCTCGCGCGTCTGACGGATCATGAAGCCGTGGAATTCGCCTCCCGCCGAAGCGATGGCCTGTTCGGCGTTGATGGTGCCAGCGGAGTAGGGCTGGATCGCGTTTGCGTTCACTTTGTCGAGCGTGGGCGCCATGATGAACAGCGAGAGAAACAGCGAGAGGCCGATCAGCACTTGATTGGGCGGGGATTGCTGCAGTCCCAATGCCTGCCGAAGGATCGCCAGCACCACGAGGATGCGCGTGAAGCTGGTCATCATCAGCACGAGGCTGGGCAGGATCGTGAGCAGCCCCATGATGAGGAGCAGCTGAAGCGACAAGGACAGCGAGCCGCCCGATTGCGCGCCCGCGATCTGGCCGAACGCGCGGTCGAGCGCGCCGGGGATGGCGCTGCCAGGGGGGGCAGCGGCGGGAAGAGCAGCGGCCACATCAGCGGCATGTGCGGGGAGCGCGAGGCCGACGACCAGCACGGCCGCGATGGTGAGGAGATTTTTGAGCTTCACCGGATCAATCCTCGCTAGCCGCACGCGCGGGCACTTCGGCCAGACGCACGAGGCCTTGCCGCGAGGCCGAGACGAGGATTTCGCGCCCCCGGAATTCCAGCACCGCAATGCGCTGGCCAGGGCCGAGCCACTGCGTTTCGATGATCCTCACGGCTTTCGCGCCGCCGCTTGGGCTGAAGCGCTTTTCCATGCGCCGCGCGAACTTCAGGCTGGCCCACGCGAGCCCCGCGATCAGCGGCAGCACCACCGCGAGCTTGAGCAGATACCACAGCATCAGGCCTTGCCCTCTTCCTGCCCGAGCAGCTCGACGATGCGCAGGCCGAAGCGGTCGCCCTGCGCCACGACTTCGCCGCGCGCGATGAGCTTGCCGTTGACCATGACATCGAGCAGTTCGTCGGTGAGGCGGTCGAGCATGACCACGCTTTCCTCGCCCAGCGAAAGCACGTCCTTGAGCTTCATTTCGGTGCGGCCAAGCTCGACAGTGAGGCGCACGTCGACATCCTTGAGGAATTCGAAGCCGCGGGTCTGGAAGGTCATGTCTCTATCCTGGTAGGGCTGCCAGATCAGGCGAGCTGGGTGAGTTGAAGAGCGACGCGATCATCCACCGCGCCGATGGTGCCGTGGCCGACGAGCGCTTCGCCGATGCGCAAGGGCACGCTGCGCGCCACCGGGACGGCGAGGACTTGGCCCACCTCGAGCGCGGACAGCGTCGAGAGCGGGAGCGGCACGTCGACGAGGACGGCGCGCACGGTAAGCGGCAATTCGGCAAATGGCTGATCGAGCGCGCTGGCGGGCGCTGCGTCGTGTCGGGGGGCGGGGGCGGGGCGCGCGGCGCCAGTGAGATCGGCCAGCGCCGCCATCGGAAAACCAAGGCGCAGCGTCCACGCCGGGCGCGCGCCTTCGCGGATCGAGAACGTGAGCACGGCAAGCGCGGCATCATCGGGCAGGGCGGCGAGTTCGCCCAGCGTGGCGGCGCGGCGCACCGGCTTGATCCCGCCTTCGAGGCCGAGCGTGACGGCAAGCGGTGCCGCGATGAGCGTTTCGATCCGCTGAACCATGAGTTCGGCAGACAGTGGCAGCTCGCGCGGGAGCGGCGAGGGAGCCTCACCCGGCCCGCCAAACGCACGGTCGAGCAGGCGCAGCACGGTATCGCCTTCGACCACCGACAGCAGGGGGTGCCCCTCTGCCCCGGCGGCATGGAGGCTGATCGCGACGAGGCCCTGCGGCGCGAACGTGCCCGCCGTCATCTCCTGCGGGGGCGCGCATTCGACCGCCGCTGCCTCTCCGCCATGGAGCGGCGCGAGCGCGAGGCGCAGCTTGCGGGCAAGCTGATCGCCCGCGCGGGCCAGCACGGGCAGCAGCTCTGCCGCAGCGGGGGCCGGGCGGAGTAGTGCCTCGCTGTGGCGCGCCAATGGCCGCTGGGCGACGAGGGGGCGTTCAGGTTTCATCGGGGCGCGGCGTTACTGGACGATGAAGGTCTTGAAGTAGACCGAGTCCACCCCGCCAAAGCCTTCGGCATCGCTGAGGACCTTGTTGATCGTGGCGACGAGGCGCTTCTGCAAGCGGGCCTTCCCCTCGGCAGACTGGACTTCCTCGCCCGGCGTATCGGCGAGCGCGGTGAGCAGGGCGGACCGGACGGCCAGTTCGTGCTTCTGGAGCCACAGGATCACGCGGTAATCGCGGTGTGTGGAGCAGGCGAGGCTGACCTGCACCAGCATGTCGGAATCCTTGAGGTTCGACGTGAAGTCGTCCGAAAAGCTGAAGTAGGCGGTGCGGTATTCGCTGCCGCCTTCGCCATCGACGTCGTGGCCGCCGCCGCCTTCCTCGCCATGCCCGCCTTCCTTGGGGGCGGGGGCATAGGGGTCTTCCTCCCCCTTGTGGATCAGCTTCGGGTTCTTGTCCTCATGCTCGGAGCCATGGCCGCCACCGCCGCCGATGATGCCGGCAGCGAACAGGCCGTAGGCACCGCCACCACCGACCGCGAGCAGCGCGCCCGCTGCGCCGATCTTCAGCATCATGCCGCCGCCCTTCTTGGCGGGCTTGGCATCCTTGTCCTTCTTGTCGCTCATCGGGGGTCCTTACGGGTCTTGCGGAATGAAGGGATCA
>JBIPOH010000198.1:0-6051 GCA_044379435.1 Novosphingobium sp. | reverse complement strand
TCGCTGGGCGGGACAGATGCGGCGCGGGGGCTGAACCTCGATGAGGCGCCGATGCTGCACACGATCATCTCGCTCGATGCCGATGGTGCCGCCGGGATGCTGCCGATGGAAGCGGCGCTGGCGCTGGGCGCGGATGTGGCGGGCGGAGAGATCGACCGGCGGGTCGACGACGTGGACGGCGAAGACACCGCCATGATCCTCTACACCAGCGGCACCACGGCAAACCCCAAGGGCGCGCTGGTCTCGCACCGCGCGCAAGTGGGCAACAGCCGCAATCTGGGCAAGCGCTACCTCTGCACGGCGGATGACAAGGTGTGGTCGCCGCTGCCGATCTTCCACATCGCGGGTATCCTGCCGATGACGATGATCCTTGATCTCGGCGGCGTCTACATGACCGTGCCGCACTTCGAGGCGGGGCAGGCGCTGGCCATGCTGGGTGCCGAAGGGGCGACGATTGCCTATCCCAGCTTCGTCACGATCATGCAGGATCTGATCAATCACCCCACCTTCCAGACCACCGATCTTTCGAAGCTGCGCGTGATGAATTCCAACTTCGCGGTGCAGCCGGCATGGATCAAGGACGCCGTGGTGGCCGCGATGCCGCACACCATCCAGGTCGGCACCTATGGCCTGACCGAGGCGGCGGGCACGGTTTCCACCAGCCGGCTGGACGACAGCTTCGATGTGCGCACCGGGCGCTGCGGCTTCCCACTGGAAGACTGGGACATGCGCATCATCGATCCCGAAACCGGCGAGGATTGCGCACCTGGCACGCGCGGTGAGATCGTGCTGCGCGGCCCGCACATGCTCAAGGGCTATTACAACGCGCCCGAAAAGACCGCTGAGGCGATCCGCGATGGCTGGTTCTTCACCGGCGATGTCGGCTCGATCGATGCAGGCGGCAACGTGATGTTCCATGGCCGCACCAAGGACATGCTCAAGGTGGGCGGCGAAAACGTGGCGGCAGCGGAGATCGAATCCATGCTGCAGACCCATCCGGCAGTGAAGCTGGCGCAAGTCGTGGGCATTCCGGACGACCGCTATGTCGAAGTGGCGGCGGCTTTCGTGGAGCTGGCCGAGGGGTCTTCCGCCACCGAGGCCGAGCTCATCGCGCATTGCAAGGGCAAGCTGGCGGGCTTCAAGATCCCGCGGCACGTGCGCATGGTGAGCGAGTGGCCGATGTCGACGTCCAAGATCCAGAAGTTCAAGCTGCGCACCGGGCTGATCGAGGAACTCGGGCTCTAAAGCACCAGATCATCCGCGCCGATGATCGCGGTGCCGCCGATCTTCACGACGAATTCGGCGGCGGCATCGGCATCGGTGCTGGCGTAAAGCAGGCGGTTTGCACGGTCGAACCAGACCACGCCCAGCCCTTCGCCCGCAGCAGGCGCGGCGTCCATGAAGCGGAACGGATCGTCGATGTAGCCGGGCACCGCGTCGATGGCCGAAAGGTCGATCCGGTCGCCCTGCCGGAAATCGGTGATCACATCGCGGGCCGTAGCGGTCGATTCGGCCAGCGCCGCATAGCGGAACACGTCTGCACCGCCCCCGCCGGTCAACGCGTCGGCATCGCGGCCACCGACAAGAACATCGCTGCCGCTGCCGCCGGAAAGCCGGTCACGCCCCAGTCCGCCGATCAGCGTATCGTTGCCGCCATCGCCGCTGAGGCGGTCTGCGCCGTCGCCGCCGAGTAGCTGGTCACCCCCGGTGCCGCCTGCAATCGTGTCGTCGCCGCCCCGGCCGTCGATGCGGTCCGGCCCGATGCGGCCGGTTAGCACATCGGCGCCGAGGGTGCCGAAGACTGGCGTGAAGGTGGTACCGGCATCGGCGGGTAGTTCCGGTCCGCCAGGCGCTGCCGGATCATCGGGCATCGCGCCGATGGAATAGCTGCGGATCGCCGCAGCGCCGAATTGCAACACGCCCGCCGTGATCGCGGCCACCGTCGCATGGCGCACCAGCAGGCTGTCGGTTGCCGAGAAGGTGATCAGCACATCCGCGCCCTGCTGCGCGATGGACTGCGCAGCTGTGTAACCGCTGATGGCAATGGTTTCGCGGCCCACGCCAAGTTTGAGATCGGCGATCACATCTGCGCCGAAGCCCTTGCCGAAGCGGAATACGTCTTGCCCCGCACCGCCGATCAGCGTGTCGGCTCCAGCCCCGCCCGAGAGCACATCGTTGCCAAAGCCCCCATCGATGAGCTGATCGCCCGCCCCGGCGAGGAGGATATCATCGCCATCATAGCCCGATAGGCGGCCACCAAGCTGCCCGGCGCGGCCATCGTAAACATCGTTGCCGCCGCCCAGATCGACGTTGCCGGTGATCCGCCCGCTGTTGACTAGGGTGTCATCATAGCTGCTGAGCACGACTTCGCCCGCCAGCGTGCCGCCATTGAACAAGCCCAGATTGTATTCGATGGCGGCGGAGAACGACGAGCCGCGAATGACCTGCACAGCGAAATCGGCGGTGATCGTGCCGGTGTTCCAGACCTTGGCGCGCGACGACAGATTGATCTGCAGGCCCGCGCTGTCGAGCGCAGTGGTGGTGTCCGTCACCGTGATTGTGCCAGTGTTGATCATCACTGGCTGGCTCACCGCAGGATGCGCGGCCATGTAGTTCTGGATGCCGACGCTGCCCCCGGCGCCGTGGACCACGATCTTGCCGTGGTTGATCTCGTAGAGCGCACCGTTCGAGTTTTCGCCCTGATCCACCCCGCGCGCCACGCCAGTGGCCTTCACCGCGATGGTGCCGTGGTTGACGAGGAAATTGGGCATATCCGGATCGTTGGGGCGGGCGAGGAAAATCCCCATCACGCCGCTGGCATCGCCATCGCGGGCGGTAACGCTGATCGTGCCGTGGTTGACGTTCTGCGTGATGGAGGCAAGGCCGACCGCCTTGCCGTGGAGGGCGGTGACGACCAGCTTGCCGGTCTTGCCGATCACGGCGGAGTTGATGTTCTCGGAATAGCCATCGCCGACGGTGGATACGCCGATGGTCATCTCCGGCTCAAGCGCGGTGCTGAAATTGACCGTGCCATCGAGGTGGAGACCGATGCCGATGGCGTCGCGCGGGCCGCTGAGATGGATGGCGATGGAATAGATCGGCGGGTAGAAGCCGCGCAGCACTGGATCGGGATCGGCGATGCGCACGGCAATGCCGCTGCCGATCACGACGTCGGAATCAGAGACAAGCGACTGGCGCGAGGCCTCCGGGAGGGTGAAGCGTGTCGGGCCCGTTTCGAAGCGCAGCCCGGCCTGCGCCAACGCGCGATCGGTCACGCCCATCAGCAGCACGCTGTCGGCCTTCGAAAGCACGACGCGCAGGCCGCCTGCTTCCTGCACCAGCGCCTTGTATCCGGTATAGCCGTGGATCTGCACGAGATCGCCAGCCGTGAAATCGCTGATCGTGTCAGCGCCGTCACCGATGGTGAACACGAACGTATCGGCCCCGGCGCCGCCCGTCATCGTATCGCGCCCGCGCCCGCCCCACAGCACGTCAGCCCCGGCGCGGCCATCAAGCGTATCGTTGCCGGCAAAGCCGATAAGGGCTTCGTTGGCGGCGCTGCCCGCGATTCCGTCATTCCCGCGTGAGCCGATCACTTGTTCGACCGAGCCCAGCCAATCGACGCTGGCAACCGTGGTGGCGCTACCGAGTGCGAGATCGACGCTCACCGGGGCGGCGGAATCGAGCCACGAGGCGGTATCGAAGCCAAGGCCGCCATCGAGCACGTCCGAACCAAGGCCGCCATCGAGGAAATCATCGCCCGCGCCGCCGATAAGGAGATCGGCACCGCCATCGCCGAACAGGAAGTCGGTGCGCCCCCCGCCGGTCAGCGCATCATTGCCGATGCCCCCTTCGACCGTGCTGCGGTGCTGCCCCCCCGTGCCATCATAAGTGTCGTTGCCGTAGCCCAGCATGGTCCGGCCATCCATCGTGCCGGAATTGCGGATCAGATCATCGCCGCCATTGCTGAGCACCGCGCCCTTGATCGTGCCGGTGTTGATGAGCACTTCCGCCGTGGTGTCGGCTGTTGTGCCGCGAAACACCATGGCGATATCGCCGATGATGGTGCCCGAGTTGGTGAACACACTGGGTGCGGCGGGATTGAAGCCGGGATCATCGACCAGCACGCCTACCCCGGCAAAGAAGGAGCCGGGCAGGACCGAGGCGGCGATGATGCCATCGTTGAACAGCGGGTTCGCCCCGGCGTTGTTGAAGTAGACGCCGATGGCCGAATCGGCGCCGAATGCGCGAATCTCGCCGGTGTTGCGCAGCGTGCTGGTGCCATTGCGGCCCTCATAGCCAATGGCGTTCTGCCCGGCGGCGGCGGTCGCTTCAATCGTGCCGCTGTTGCTGACCGACAAGGCCGAATCGACCCGGATGCCGATGTTAGTGCCGCCGCCCGAGGCGCGGATTGTGCCCGAATTGGCAATCAGGGTATCGGTGCCGTCGGCGATGGATATCCCGATGATGCGGGTGGTGTCGGACGGAGCATCGAGCTGCTGGCCCGAAACATCGATCAACCCGGCGTTGGTGAAATCGATGCCGCCAGATCGTCCTGCATAGCCGGTGACATCGCCGCGCGCGCTGACAATGAGCGTGCCATCGGCGGCATTGACGATGCGGCCGGCGCCTGCCGAGAAGAATCCGATCTCGCCCTGCAGGATCGCTGCGGTCGACCGGCCATAGAGTGCCGACGGGGCGGTGACTTCGATCCGGGCGTGATTGGTGAAGACGGCGCTGCCATCTTCCGAGGCATAGAGATAGGCGGTGCCGGTTCCCCGCACCGGGCGCGGATCCTGCGCGGTGATGGTCTGGCTTGCCGCAAGTTCGGTCGTGGCGGAGATGATCCGCGTCTGGAAGGTCGCCGGGTGCGGATCGAGGCGCGGGAACTGCGATGCGGTGAAGTTCGCATCGGTGAAATCGGCGGCAGTGGTATTGAGGAAACGCAGGCTCAGCCGCGTTTCGAAGCTGCCCCGGCCGATCAGGACGGTGTCTGCCCCGTCCTGCACCAGTTCGAACAGGCCGAGGAACGGGTTGGCGAATTCCTCGCTGCCGATTGTGCCGAAATCGACGCGGTCGCCGCCTTCGCCGGTCTGGAAATCGGTAATCACCAGTTGCTGGCTCTGATAGCCGAACGGGCGGATCGTATCGCGCCCGGTGCCTAGCGTGACCGTGCCGCGCAGATCGCCGGCCACGATCACATCATCGCCCGCGCCCAGATCAACCAGCGTGGTGGCACCCGTGTCCCACGCGTTGGCCGCATCCTCCAGTTCGACATAATCGTTGCCGCTGCCCGCGTTCACGATGCCGGTCTTGCCGATGAAGGCATCAGCAAGGCCGCCGCCTGCAACCACGATGCGGTCATCCCCTGCGCCGCCATAGGCCTTGATGGCGATGCCGGTGCTGATCAGATCGTTGCCATCGCCGCCATCCAGATGGGTGCCGCCGCCGAGCCGGTCATTGCCCGCCCCGCCATAGAGCAGATCGCGGCTGCCTCCCCCGCCGAGGAGAAGGTCATCGCCGTCGCCGCCTTCGAGCCGGTCCGATCCTGAGCCCCCGCGCAGGATATCATTGCCGCCCAGCCCGCGCAGCACATCGTCGCCGCCATTGGCATGGACCACGTCTTCGCCCGCCGTGCCGGTCCAGTCGTCTGCCGTATCACCAAGTGCCGCGGTGACGGGGTGGAGCGGCAGGCCGCCGACGTTGTAGGCGGTGAACTGGCTGGCGCGGGTGTTCTGGAACAGGGCGATGACTTCATCGTTCGCCCAGGTGTTCAGGATGAGTGCGGTGTCGGCGCCGCGCTGCTCGAAACGGGCCGCGCCGACGAAGGCGTTGTAAAGCTCGTCCACATCTCCCGCGATCCAGCGCATCTTGTCGACGCCTGAGCCGATCATCGCGCGGAACAGTTCGGTCACATCGAATACGTCGCCGCCAGTGCCGGTCTGGAAATCGGTGATGATGACAGTGGCGCGCTGCTGCGAGGCGAGGGCGAGATCGAGCGTGACGACATCGGTGCCGCTGCCCAGCGTGAGCGTGGTGCCCTGAAGCGGC
>JBIPOH010000197.1:0-6061 GCA_044379435.1 Novosphingobium sp. | reverse complement strand
AGGGTATTGCCTTCAGGTTCCTCGCATCAGGAGGCGCGCAGCACCCCGTGCTTCTTCTTGCCCGAGGACACGCGCACTTCGCCCGCGCCAAGCGTGATGATGTGCGCCTCGTCGGTTATGGACTCACCCTCGACTCGCGCGCCGCCGCCCGCAATCAGGCGCTTGGCCTCGCCCCGGCTGGCCGCGAAGCCAAGGCCGATCAGGGCGTCGATCAGCGCGATGCTGCCGCTGGGGCAAGCGAGCGAAGGCAGATCCTGCCCGACACCGCCGCCCGCAAACGTCGCGGCAGCCGTCGCCTCAGCTGCCGCAGCCGCTTCCGCGCCGCGCACCAGCCGCGTCACTTCGTTGGCCAGCACCACCTTCGCCGCGTTGATCTCGCTGCCGCCCAGCGCTTCGAGCCGCGCGATTTCATCAAGCGGCAGATCGGTGAACAGACGCAGGAAGCGGCCGACATCGCGGTCGTCCACGTTGCGCCAGTATTGCCAGAAGTCCCATCCGGGCAGCGCATCCTCGTTGAGCCAGACCGCGCCTGCTGCCGTCTTGCCCATCTTGGCGCCGTCCGCCGTCGTCAGCAGCGGGGTCGTCAGGCCGAAAACCTCGTTCCCGTCCTTGCGGCGCGCCAGTTCGATGCCGTTGACGATATTGCCCCACTGATCAGACCCGCCCATCTGCAGCCGCACGCCATCGTGCAAGGCAAGGTGGCGGAAATCGTAGCCCTGCAGGATCATGTAGTTGAATTCGAGGAAGGTCATCGGTTGTTCGCGGTCGAGCCGCAGCTTCACCGAATCGAATGTGAGCATCCGGTTGACCGTGAAATGCGTGCCGACTTCCTGCAGCAGTTCGATGTAGCCAAGCTTGCCGAGCCAATCGTGGTTGTTGACCATGACCGCATCGGTCGGTCCGTCACCGAAGGTGAGCAGGCGAGCGAAGACCTGGCGGATCGAGGCGATGTTGTCCTCGATGGTCTGGTCTGAAAGCATCTTGCGGCTTTCATCGCGCCCCGTGGGATCGCCGATCCGCGTGGTGCCGCCGCCCATCAGCACGACCGGCTTGTGCCCCGTCTGCTGGAGGCGGCGCAGCATCATGATCTGCACCAGGCTGCCGATATGCAGCGATGGCGCGGTCGCATCGAAGCCGATATAGCCCGGCACGATCTGCTTGCCCGCAAGCGCATCGAGGCCTTCGGCATCGGTAAGCTGGTGGATATAGCCACGCTCGTCGAGCAGGCGGAGGAGCGAAGAGGTGTACTGCTGCATGATGGCCGCGCGCCTAGCACGAAAGACCGGGGCTTGGAAACGTTCGACCTGACCGCGCATCCGGCCCATCCGGCCAAAGTGGTGACTGGCGTTGCGGCGCGCATCCTGTCGCTCGATGCAAACTGGCTCACCTTGCGTTGGAAGGTCGATGGGGCCAGTGCGCTGGTGGTGCCGCCCTTTGCGGGCCGGGCGCGGACGGACGGGCTGTGGCAGTCGACCTGCTTTGAATTGTTCGTGAAGGCGCCGGACGGGGATGGGTATGCCGAATTCAACCTGTCGCCCTCGGAGCGTTGGGCGGCCTATGATTTCACCGGCTACCGCGCTGGCATGGCCGAACGCGCGGTGGAGCGCGCGCCGGTCTGCACGCCGCGCCGGGGGCAATCAGTGCTGATCTTCGACGCGGCGATCCCGGCCAGCGCCTTGCCGCCGCTGCCGTGGGAGTATGGGCTGACCGCCGTGATCGAGGAGGAGGGCGGCCACAAGTCTTACTGGGCCATCGCGCATCCCGCCGAGAAGCCCGATTTCCACGATCCGGCTTGCTTCGCTGCCACGCTTGCGGCACCGCAGGCCTCATGAAATTCGGTATCGATCGCCTGCTTGCAGAGCCAGCCTTGCGCGCCCCGCTGGAGGGCAAGCGCGTTGCTCTCGTCGCTCATCCCGCTTCGGTGACGGAAGGGCTGGTTCATTCGCTCGATGCCCTCGCGGCCTGCCGGGGAATCACGCTGAGCGCCGCGTTCGGCCCGCAGCATGGCCTGCGCGGCGACAAGCAGGACAACATGGTCGAGACTGAGGACTTCATCGACCCGGCGCTCGGCATTCCAGTGTTCAGCCTTTATGGCGAAGTGCGGCGGCCCACGGCGCGGATGATGGACAGCGCCGATGTGTTCCTGTTCGACCTGCAGGACCTCGGTTGCCGGATCTACACTTTCGTCACCACGCTGCTCTATCTGCTCGAAGCGGCAAGCCAGACGGGCAAGGCGGTGTGGGTGCTCGACCGGCCCAATCCGGCGGGCCGCCCGGTGGAAGGCACCACGCTGCTGGCGGGCTGGGAAAGCTTCGTGGGGGCAGGGCCGATGCCGATGCGCCACGGGATGACGCTGGGCGAGATGGGCGGCTGGTTTGTGGACCACTTCAAGCTCGACGTGGATTACCGCGTGATAGCGATGGATGGCTGGGAACCGGAAGGCGCTGGTTTCGGCTGGCCGCAGAGCCGCATCTGGATCAACCCTTCGCCCAATGCCGCCAGCCTTAACATGGCACGCGCTTATGCCGGCACGGTGATGATCGAAGGCGCGACGGTTTCGGAAGGGCGCGGCACGACGCGGCCCCTGGAAGTGCTGTTTGGCGCGCCGGATGTGGATGCCAAGGCGGTGCTGGCGCAAATGCAGGCCTTCGCGCCGGAGTGGCTGGCAGGTTGCGCCATCCGGGAGTGCTGGTTCGAGCCGACGTTCCACAAGCATGTCGGCAAGCTGTGCAACGCGCTGATGGTCCATGCCGAAGGCGCGTTCTACGAACACCACGCGTTTCGCCCGTGGCGGCTGCAGGCGCTGGCGTTCAAGGCAATCCGGCAGCTCTATCCCGATTATCCGCTATGGCGCGATTTTCCGTATGAGTATGTCACCGATAAGCTGGCGATCGATGTGATCAACGGCGGGCCGGGCCTGCGCACATGGGTGGATGATCCGGCCAGCACGGCGGCCGATCTGGAAGCGCTGGCGGGGCCGGACGAGGCGGCTTGGATCGAAACGCGCGCGCCGTTTCTTCTGTACTGAAGCGGGACAGAAACCCGCCAAGTTGACACAGTTGACACAGTCCTGAGCGGAAACGCGGGAGCCCCTTTTCTCGGGTCATATTCGCGCGCAGGCAAGCGGCGCGGCGGACGTGCGCGTGGCTGCGGGGGGATTTACGAGGTTCAAGGAGCAGCTTGCGGTTTTACGCCATGCGGGCGGCTGTAGGACAGCGGTTTGTTGCCTTCCCCTTGCGTAAGCTCCCTTCGCAAGCCCTGCTGGCGCGCTGGAAGTGACGGGGCGGAAGAGCCTTCATTAAGCCTTTTCCGCTATGGCGTGATCCTGACCGACCATCAGGATGACTTCGTGACCTGCAACTCTTGCGCGTCCACTGGCGCTGACCATCTGTTCCGGGCCAAAGGCTATGATCTGGTGCGCTGCACTGCGTGCGCCCTTGCCTATATCGCCAATCCGCCGAGCGCGGAGGAGCTCAAGGTGCTCTATTCGGCGGGCGCATCCTATCACGCCGCGCTGTGTGATCCTTCGAGCGCGACGTTTGCGACGCAGGACCGGATCGCGGTGCGCCATCTGGCCGAAACGCGCAGAAGCGTGAAGCGCGGGCGATTGCTCGATGTGGGCTGTTCGATTGGCCAGTTTGCGGCGCGGGCCAAGGCGGCGGGCTTTGCCGCGAGCGGGCTGGAGATGAACGAGGCAAGCGCCGCCTTTGCGCGCGCGCACTATGGCCTCGAAGTGGCGGAAGGCACGATCCACGATGCGCCGCAGGAGGCAGGCTCGCTCGATGTGCTGACGATGTTCGATGTGATCGAGCATGTGCCCGATCCGCTGGGTGATCTGAAGAAGGCTTGGGACCTGCTCGCGCCCGGCGGCACCATCGTGCTCTCGACGCCCAATATCGACGGGCTGTTTCCCCGCGCCTCGCTGCCGATTGCCAAGAAGCTCGACTACTGGCCGCACCCCGAGCCGCCGTATCACCTCTACCAGTTTTCGGCGCGCACGCTGGGGGCGATGCTGGAGCAGGCGGGCTTTGCGCATGTCGCGACGCGGCACTTCGCCATCGATCTGGCTTATACTTTCGGCCAGATGCAGACCTTGCTCAAGATGCCGAAACGGCTGGCCTATGCCGGGCTGTTTGCGCCGCTCGCGGCGGTAGGGCCGTGGCTGGGCGCGGGCGACTGGATCTATGTGACGGCGAGGAAAGCAGGCTGACTGCCCTCCCGGCTGATTGACTATGGAGCCTGCACCGCCGACCTGTGGTCTCCAAAGGAGAACAGGCATGGTCGAGGCACGGTGGAACGGCGCGGTGATTGCGCGCAGCGATGATACGATGGTGGTGGAAGGCAACCACTACTTCCCGCTGGAAGCCGTGGACGCAGGCGTGCTGAAGCCCAGCGCGACGACGAGCGTGTGCGGCTGGAAAGGCACCGCGCAGTATTACACGCTGGTGGTGGACGGCGCGGAGAACCGCGATGCGGCGTGGTATTACGCCGAGCCCAAGGAGAAGGCTGCGGCGATCAAGGGCCGCGTGGCGTTCTGGAAGGGCGTGACGGTGGGGTAGGCTCTGAGGATCAGGCTGCCTTGAGCGTTCCGAAGGGGAGCGAGACCGTTTCCAGTGTTGGCAGGTCGAGCCTGCCGGATGCACCGTCGATATCGAGACCGACAAGATTGCCCATCTTATCGAAATCCGCATTGAAGCCGATCGCGATCTCCCGCGTTTCTGCGGAAGGCTGTGCGCTCAGTTCGATGTAGAGGCTGTCTGTTTCGGGGTAGTAATGCAGCTTCATGGCTCACCCTCGCGATAGCCGCGATCAAGGAACGCGTTATGGATCGTCTTGCCGTCGTCCAGCGTGACGACCCTTAGAATGCGCGTTTCCGTCTCGTCTGGCAAGGATACGCGGCCCCAATGACGGATACGCCCATCATCTTGCACTTCGATCCGGAGCGGCGCATTGATCACAGCGCGGCAGTCTTCCAAGGTCAGGTAGGGCCGCTTGCGCAGTACCTGTTCCTCGAAACAGCGCGTCGTCGCCAACCTCCGCGCTCCAGTGACGTCAAGCCTCTTCCGAAAGCCACTGCTCCAGATACTTGATCGAGTAGTCCCCATCGAGGAACTTCGGATCGGTCAGCAGTTTCTGGTGCAAGGGAATCGAGGTTTTCACCCCGCCGATCACCATTTCCTCTAGTGCGCGCTTCAGGCGCATGATGCAGCCTTCGCGGGTGCGGCCCGAGACGATGAGCTTAGCGATCATCGAATCGTAATAGGGCGGGATGCGGTAACCGGCATAGAGCCCGCTATCGACGCGCACGTGCATGCCGCCTGCTGCGTGGTAATTGGTCACGAGGCCGGGCGAGGGCGTGAAGTTGAACGGGTCTTCCGCGTTGATGCGGCACTCGATCGCGTGGCCCTTGAACTCGATCTCTTCCTGCTTGACCGAGAGCGGCTTGCCATCGGCAATGCGGATCTGTTCGCGCACGAGGTCGACGCCGGTGATCGCTTCGGTGACGGGATGCTCCACCTGCAGACGGGTGTTCATCTCGATGAAGTAGAACTCGCCGTTTTCCCACAGGAACTCGATCGTGCCTGCGCCGCGGTAGCCCATGTCGGCCATCGCTTTGGCCACGATGCCGCCCATGCGGTCGCGCTCTGCCGCCGAAATGACCGGGGAGGGGGCTTCTTCCAGCACCTTCTGGTGGCGGCGCTGGAGCGAGCAATCGCGCTCGCCCAGATGGATGGCGTTGCCATTGCCATCGCCGAAGATCTGGAATTCGATGTGGCGCGGGTTGCCGAGGTATTTCTCGATGTAGACGGTGGCATCGCCGAATGCGGCCTTGGCCTCGCTACCGGCTTGCTGGATCAGCGTTTCAAGCTCTTCGGGGCCGGTGCAGACCTTCATGCCGCGCCCGCCGCCGCCCGATGCAGCCTTGATGATCACGGGATAGCCGGCAGCCTCGGCAATGACCTTGGCCTCGGCAATATCGGAAACCGCACCATCGGAGCCGGGGACGAGCGGGAGGCCGAGCGCGCCAGCGGTGCGCTTCGCCTCGATCTTGTCGCCCATC
>JBIPOH010000196.1:0-6069 GCA_044379435.1 Novosphingobium sp. | reverse complement strand
GAGGAAATGCGCGCTTGTGTGCGCCTCACGCGCGAGATTTTCCAGCAGCCGGCCTTCGAACCGTGGCGCGGCCGCGAGATCCAGCCGGGCGCGGATGTGACCAGCGATGAGGCCATCGACGCCTTCGTGCGCCAGAAGGTGGAAAGCGCCTATCACCCATCGTGCACCTGCAAGATGGGCGCGGTGGATGATCCGTTTGCCGTGGTCGATCCCGAACTGCGGGTGATCGGCGTCGAGGGGCTGCGTGTGGTCGACAGTTCGGTCATGCCCTCGGTGACGACCGGCAACCTCAATGCGCCGACGATCATGATCGGCGAAAAGGGCGCGGATCATATCCTCGGCAAGGGGCTGCTGGCACCGTCGAACGCGCCCTATTACGTCGCGCCGAACTGGGAGACGTCGCAAAGATGAGAGGCCAGCGATGAGCGGCGCCGCGATCACCGACGTCGGCGGTATCGAGGAGAACGGCGAACTGCACCGCTCGCTGGACTGGAAGGGGGCGTTCTGGGCTTCGTCCGGCGTCCCGGCGGGCGTGTTGCTGACCATCGGCGGCATCGCCACGATGATCGGCCAGCCCAGCTGGGTGATCTTCATCGCCTCGATCATGATGGGGTTCCTGCAGAGCTTCGTCTATGCCGAGATCGCCGGGCTCTATCCGCACAAGTCGGGCGGGGCCTCGGTCTATGGCGCGGCGGCGTGGCTGCCTTATTCCAAGTTCGTTGCGCCGATTTCGGTGTGGTGCAACTGGCTGGCGTGGTCGCCTGTGCTGACACTCGGCACCAGTCTGGCGGCGGGCTATATCATGGCCAGCCTGTTTGCGCCTGATAGCGCGATCAACACCTGGCATATCACGCTGCTCGATCTGGGTTTCATCCGCGAAAAGCTGACGCTGCGCATCAATGCCGTCTCGATCATCGGAACGGCGTTTCTGTTGCTCACTTTCGCGCTTCAGCATGGCGGCGCGGCGAAGGCGGCGAATGCGCAGAAAATCCTTGGCATTGCCTGCCTGGCGCCGCTGATCCTGGTGGGGTTCGTGCCGCTGATTACGGGCGACCTGCCGACGCAGAACCTGTTCCCGATCCTGCCGCTGGTGCGCGATGCGGCGGGCCACGCCCATTTCGGCACGTGGGACGGCTATGGCTTGACGCTGATGGCCGCCGCCATGTTCGGCGCGGGCTGGTCGACGTACGGGTTCGAGACGGCGGTGTGCTACACGCGCGAGTTCAAGAATCCGGCGAAGGATACCCCGCGCGCGCTGATCGCTTCGGGCATCTTGTGCATCGTGATCTTTGCGCTCGTGCCGCTGGCGTTTCAGGCCTCGCTGGGGCTGGAGGCGATGATGGACCCGCGCATCGGCGATGGTTCGGGCGTGGCGCTGGCGCTGGCCACTATCGTCACCAAGGGGCTGGGCGTGACGGCAGGCGGTGCAGTGGTCGTCGCCAACCTGTTCATCGCGATGCTGATCCTCTCGCTGCTGCTGATCGTGATGACCTCGATGATGGGCTCCTCGCGCACGCTTTATCAGGCGGCCGTCGATGGCTGGCTGCCCAAGTTCCTTGGACGGGTGAACAGCCACGGTGCGCCGACGGCGGCGATGTGGACCGATCTGGCTTTCAACCTCGTGCTGCTGCTCGCCTCGGACTACTTTGCGGTGCTGATGATCTCGAACGTCTGCTACATGGCGTTCAATTTCCTCAATCTGCAATCGGGCTGGATTCACCGCATGGACCGCGGGCACTGGGAGCGGCCCTTCCGCTGCCCGACGTGGCTTTTGGGGCTGGGGGCAGTGCTGGGCTTCGTCAACATGGCCTTCATGGGGGCGGGCGCTGATGTCTATGGCGCGGGCACGCTGCGCAACGGGCTGATCGGTGTGCTGCTGATCCTGCCGGTGTTTGCGTTCCGCCATTACGTGCAGGACAAGGGCGTGTTTCCAGCGGCGCTGTCGGAGGACTTTGCCGAAAGCCCTGCCGTGAAGCGGGCCGGGGTGCTGCCCTGGCTGGCGCTGGCAGGGGGTGTGCTGGTGATCTGGGGGGCGCACAGCCTTGCGCAATTGCCGGTGCCGGTGGGTTAGTTTAACCTAATACTCTGCATTAGTCTTTGCGATGGCTGAAATCAGCGGTTCTGCCTTGCGGCCTGCACTGGCATAAAGACAGCCTGACAGCAGAATGCAAAGGCCGAGAGCGAAATGAAGACGACAGCGCGGGTAGTGGTCATCGGTGGCGGTGTGGTGGGCGTGAGCACGCTCTATCACCTTGCCAAGCTCGGCTGGAGCGATTGCGTGCTCATCGAGCGCAAGGAGCTGACATCCGGCTCCACCTGGCACGCAGCGGGCCTGCTGCCGCTGTTCAATCTCTCGTACTCGGTGGGCAAGCTTCACCAGTATTCGGTCGATCTCTACCCCTCGCTGGAGGCCGAGACCGAACTGAACGTAGGCTTCTCCAACGTCTCGAACATCCGCCTCGCCACCACGCGCGACCGTATGGATGAGTACAAGTATTACGCCGGGGTCGCGAGCACCATCGGGGTCGAAGTCAACTTCCTCTCGCCGGACGAAGTCAAGGCTATCTGGCCGCTGGCGGATATGACCGGCGTGCTCGGCGCGATCCAGCACCCGGCGGACGGCTATATCCAGCCAGCCGACCTTACGCAGGCGCTGGCCAAGGGTGCCCGCCAGCGCGGCGCCACGATCTACCGCAACACGACCGTGACGGGCATTACCCAGAAGGCCAACGGCGAATGGGTGGTGACGACCGATCAGGGCGAGATCACGTGCGAGCATGTCGTGTCCGCCACGGGCAGCTTCGCGCGCCAGACGGGCGAGATGGTCGGGCTCGATATCCCGGTCGTGCCGGTCGAACACCAGTACATCGTGACCGAACAGCATCCCGAGATCATGGCGCGCCGCAAGGCAGGTCTGCCTGAGATGGGTGTGCTGCGCGAAAGCGACGCCAGCTGGTACATGCGTGAGGAAGCCGGCGGCCTGCTGCTCGGGCCGTACGAAGTGGGCGCGCCCGCTTGCTACGTGAAGGGTCCCGCCGCCAACAGCGAATACGAGCTGTTCCCCGATGCGCTGGAGCGGCTTGAGCCCTATATTCTTTCCGCCATGGCGCGCGTGCCGGCGTTCGGCGAAGTCGGCGTCAAGAAGGTCTACAACGGGGCGATTGCCTACACGCCCGATGGCTCGCCCATTGTCGGCCCGGCGTGGGACAAGAAGAACTTCTGGCTCAACGAAGGTCACAGCTTCGGCATCACAGCCGCGGGCGGCGCAGGCTGGCAGCTGGCGCAGTGGATCGTGGAAGGTGAACCCAGCATCGACATGATGGGCGTCGATCCCCGCCGCTTCGGTGACTATGCGGGCGAGGGCTACCTCATCGAGAAGAACGAGGAAGCCTACGCCAAGGTCTTCACCGTGCACTACCCCGATGAAGAGCGCGAAGCGGGCCGCGCGCTGCGCCGCACGCCGTGCTACGACCGGATGAAGGCGCTGGGCGCAGTGTTCGGCAGCGTGTTTGGGTGGGAACGCCCGAACTGGTTTGCGCCCGAAGGCTATGAACTGACCGACGCCGATCTCGACCGGCCGGACGTGATCCTCAACCACAACCACCCCGATGTGCCCGGCGAGCCGATCCGCGAAAAGTGGTCGTTCCGCCGCTCGAACTATTTCGAGCATGTCGGCAACGAATGCCGCCATGTGACCGAGCATGTTGGCATTCAGGACATGTCGGCCTTTGCCAAGTGCATGATCTCTGGCCCCGGCGCGGAAGACTGGCTCAATGGCCTGCTTTCCAACGTCGTGCCCAAGAAGATCGGCCGGGTCACGCTTTCGTATCTGCTGACGGATGCGGGCGGCGTGCGCGCCGAGTTCACGGTCTACAAGAAGGGCCCGCAGGCCTATTATCTCGTTTCGGCAGGTGCGCTGGAGCGGCACGATCAGGACTATCTGCTGAAAGCCCTGCCGACCGACGGTTCGGTACGCTTCGAGCGGCTGACGACGGCGATGGGCGTGCTGGTCGTCGCAGGCCCGAAGTCGCGCGATGTGCTGCAGAAGCTCACGCACGCCGATCTTTCGAACGAGAAGTTCCCCTGGCTGACGGGCCAGTCGGTTTCGCTGGGCACGGCCAAGGTCGATCTGCTGCGCGTGAACTTCATCGGCGAGCTGGGCTTTGAAATCCATCACCCGATCGAGATGCAGAACTACATCTTCGACCGGATCATGGCGGCCGGCGCGGAGTTCCAGATCAAGCCCTTCGGCATCCGCGCGATGACCGCGATGGCCATCGAGAAAAGCTACAAGCTGATCCCGCGCGAACTTTCGATCGAATATGCAGCGCTCGAAAGCGGGCTGGACCGCTTCGTCAGCTTCAAGAAGCCCGCGTTCAAGGGCCGCGAAGGATTGCTGGCGCGCAAGGAGGCGGGCCTCAAGTGGCAGTTCGTCACGCTCGAAGTGATGGACGTGACCGATGCCGATGCGCGCGGATCGGAAGCGATCTTGCGTGATGGTACGCTGGTTGGCCGCGCGACCTCGGGCGGCTATGGCTGGCGCTGCGGCAAGAGCCTCGCGCTGGCGATGGTCGCACCGGAACACGCGGCGGTCGGCACGGAGCTGGAAATCGTGATCCTGGGTGAGCCGCACCGTGCGGTGATCATCGCGGATTCGCCGTTCGACCCGGACAACAATGCATTGCGGAGCTGACGCACATGATGCACTTTGACGCGATTGCCGAAAGCCTGAAGCAGACCCGCAGCGGCTACACGCTGCCGCAGAATCTCTACGTGAGCGAAGAGGCCTACCGCTTCGACACCGAGATCATGCTCAAGTCAGTGTGGCTTTATGCCTGCACGATTGCGCACGTGAAGAACCCGGGCGATCAGTTCCTGTTTGAGCTTGGCGAAACCTCCGTGATCGTGGTGCGCGACAAGCAGGGCGAGATCCGTGCGTTTCACAACACTTGCACGCATCGCGGCGCCAAGCTGTGCGAGAGCGCGGGCAAGGCGTCGCGCATCACTTGCCCCTATCACCAGTGGACCTTTGCGCTGGACGGCAAGCTGCTGGCTGCGCGCAACATGCCCGAGGACTTCAACAAGGCCGACAACGGCCTGCGCCCGGTGGCGCTGGAAAACATCGGCGGGCTGATCTTCCTGTGCCTTTCGGACAATCCTCCGCCCATCGACCGGGTGAAGGCCGATATCGAAGAGCAGATCGCGATCTTCGACATGACCAAGCTCAAGGTTGCGGTGCAGGACGATCTGATCGAGCCCGCCAACTGGAAGCTCGTGATGGAAAATAACCGCGAGTGCTATCACTGCGATGCGGGCCATCCCGAACTGATGAAGTCACTTTCGACGTATGGCTTCGGCAAGGGCCTGCCCGAAGACGGCGAAGCCGACGTAGTGGATGACGCCGCGTTCGATGCCATGCTGGAGGCGCAGCGCCAGCGCTGGCAGGACCTTGGTATCTATCACGATCTGATCGAGTTTCCCGATAACTGGTGGCACCGGGTGGCGCGGCTTCCGCTCGCCAATGGCGCGGTGACGCAGACGCTGGACGGCAAGCCCGCTTCGAAGAAACTGATCTGGCCGCATGGCGATCAGGAGCAGACCAGCCTTTCGGTGTGGACTCAGCCGAATTCCTGGCACCACTTCTGCTGCGATCACGTGGTCACGTTCTCGCTCACCCCGCTGGGGCCGGAGAAGACGCTGCTGCGCACGACCTGGCTCGTACACGAAGATGCAGTTGAAGGCGTGGACTACGACCCCGACAACCTTGCCGCCGTATGGCGCGCGACCAACGCGCAGGACAGCCATTTTTCGGCGATCAACCATCAGGGTATCAAGGGCGACGGCTATCGTCCGGGCATGTATTCGGTTGAGGAGAAGCTGGTGGACGCGTTCAAGACCTTCTACGTCGAGCGCAGCCGCGCCGCTCTCGGGGTATAAGCACGATGAAGCGGTTTTCTGGTTTCAACCTGATCGGCGAGGCGTTTCGCAGCCATCAGGGCTGGCCCGAGCATTGGCCCGACAAGGCGCCCAAGGCGAGCTACGATGCGATCATCGTCGGTGCGGGCGGGC
>JBIPOH010000053.1:0-14259 GCA_044379435.1 Novosphingobium sp. | reverse complement strand
TTGAGCCTGACCAAAGCGAGCAGGCAGCAGAATAGACCGATTCGCCCCCACTGGCTGGACAAGCCGCGCCGCCACGTGCGACCTCCCCTGCGCAGACATCCCGGGATTGGGGGGAAACCGATGAACACGAACATGAACGCAGCGGCGCTGCTGGCACTGGCCCTGCTTGCGGGCTGCAGCGAAAGCACCGTCCCGAGTGCATCGCCGTCCGCCTCCGCTGCGGCAAGCGATGCGCCCCAGCCCGCAGCAGCATCTTCCGCCGCATCGGCTGCCCCCGAACCCTCCCTACCGCTGTTCAAGGCGGCCAGCTATCCGCCGCGCGATGATTGCGCTGGCCTCCCCGGCTGGCGCGAATTCCGCGCAAAGCTGGAGCAGGTGGTGGCCGACCGCGACGCGGACGGGCTTGGAGGCCTGACCGATCCTGCCATCGTACTCGATTTCGGCGGCGGTCATGGCATCAAGGAAATGCAGCAGCGGCTGGGCGATAAGGATTACCGGTTGTGGGATCAGATCACCGCGATGCTGCCGCTCGGCTGCGCGGTGCAGGACGGGGCGGCCACGCTGCCGTGGATCTATGCGCGCGCACCCAATGACGCCGATCCCTATACGGGCATGCTTGTGCTCGGCGCGGCGGTTCCGGCTTACGAAAAGCCGGGTGCCGCCGGACCAGCCTTTGCCGCGCTGAACTGGCCGATCGTCAATGTGCCTGATTATTCAGGGCCGCAGCAGGCTTACACCAAAGTCACGCTCCCCGGCGGCAAGACCGCTTACGTCGAGAACACCAAGCTGCGCAGCCTGATCGATTATCGCCTGATCGCCGAGCGCGGCAAACAAGGCTGGCGGATCACGGCCCTGATCGCGGGCGATTAGCCCCCCAGCGCCGCCAGCACTTCATAGGCCAGCACCGCTGCGGCAACGGCCGCGTTGAGGCTGTCCGCGCGGCCCTTCATCGGCATCGTCACGCGCAAATCGCAGGCCATTTCATAGTCCTCAGGCAGCCCGCGCGATTCGTTGCCGACCATCACGAAGCAGGGCGCGGCATAAGGTGCGCCGCGATAGGGAACCGCCTCGCGCAAGCTCGCCGCGACCAGTTGGCCGGGGCCGGCCCGCAGCCAGCCCCGGAAATCATCCCACCGCGCCTGCGCAAGCGGCACGGTGAAAATCGCGCCCATGCTGGCGCGCACGGCTTCAACCGAGAACGGATCAGCGCAATCGTCGAGCAGGATCACGCCGCCCGCGCCCACCGCATCTGCCGTGCGCAGCATGGTGCCGAGATTGCCGGGATCGCGCATCGCCTGCGCCACCAGCCACAGCGGCGCACCCGCCCGGTCCAGCGCTTCGAGCCGCGTATCCCATTCGGCAAAGACACCAGCCACGGCCTGCGGGTTGTCCTTGCCTGTCACCTTGGCAAGCAAGTCTTCGGGCATTTCGATCACATCGCCGCCCGCTGCAGAAACCGCAGTTTCGAGCGCATCGAGCAGCGGATGCCCTTCCCGCCCCTCGGCCATCAGGAGCAGTTCGGGCAGGCGGCCGCATTCGCGCGCGTCAGTCAGAAGGCGCAGCCCTTCGGCCAGAAAACGCCCCTCGCGCTTGCGGTGCTTCTTCTCGCGCAGGGCCCTGACGGCCTTGATGGTCGGGTTGGAAAACCCAGTGATCTGGCGGC
Source organism: Novosphingobium sp. (assembly GCA_044379435.1). Classification (GTDB taxonomy): domain Bacteria; phylum Pseudomonadota; class Alphaproteobacteria; order Sphingomonadales; family Sphingomonadaceae; genus Novosphingobium. The sequence goes on along the minus strand of JBIPOH010000053.1, from coordinate 12,596 downwards.
GGCTCATCGCAGGCCCTCAGTCTTCGCCGAAGCCGTCCTTGACGAGCCCGGCGACCTTCATCAGCACGGCATCGGCATCGGGGCCGGTAACCACGATTTCCACCGAATCGCCCTTGGCTGCGCCGAGCATCATCAGCCCGAGGATCGAGCCGCCCTGCGCTTCGGTGCCGTCCTTGATCACGCGCACGTCAACGCCTTCGGGCAGGCGCGCCACCGCATTGACGAACTTGGCGCTGGCGCGGGCGTGCAGGCCGCGCTGGTTGATGATCAACACCGTCTCGCGCGCCGTGGTCACAGAAGAAGCGGCACCGGTGTCGTTGGTCATGTTCAGGCGTCCTGCCCCAGGAATTCGGAAGCGATGGTGATATAATTGCGCCCCGCATCGCGCGCGGCGGCGGTCGCCTCACGCACGCCCAGTGCATTGCGCGCCTTGGCGAGGCGGATCAGCATCGGCAGATTGATGCCCGCGATCACTTCGACCCGGCCCGCTTCCATCAGCGAAATCGCAAGGTTGGAAGGCGTGCCCCCGAACAGATCGGTCAGAACGATCACGCCCGAGCCCGAATCGACACGGCGAATCGCATCAGCGATTTCCTTGCGGCGTCGTTCCATGTCGTCGTTGGGGCCAATGCAGACCGCAACGATATCCGGCTGACGCCCGACAACGTGCTCCATCGCGTGGATGAATTCGTCGGCAAGAGCGCCATGGGTAACGAGGATGAGACCGATCATTGGGGGGTATGGCTCCGAAGGGCGATGCGGCAGGGCGCCGCAATCAGGCTGGGCAATTCCGGTTGCGGCTGGTGCCATCTCTGGCTGATTGCCAGGTCGGCCTCGCCAACTTCCAGTACATGCCCGATCCCCCGATGCCTGCGCCTTCCCCTGAGCGGGACGCAGATGCTTGTCTTGTTCATGTCTGCGCGCCTTCGACCATGTCGGCAGCACGCGACCCCAGGTTGCGATGCAACAATGTGGGAGAAAATCCCGCATCGCGCAAGGCTGAAGCGATCTGCTCCGCCGTGAACACCGAACGGTGCCGCCCGCCGGTGCAGCCGAAGGCAATGTTCACATAAGCCTTCCCCTGCGCCTCGAAGCGCGGGAGCAGCAGCAGCAGCAGATCGCGTATCCGTGTGAACGCCTCGGCAAAGGCAGGATCGCGGCTGATATACTCGCCCACCGGAGCGTCCTGTCCCGACATCGGGCGCAGCCCATCATCCCAGTGCGGATTGGCCAGGAAGCGCATATCGAACACCAGATCGGCCAGCGGCGGGGTGCCGCGCGAAAAGCCGAAGCTGCTGATCGTGACCGTGGTGCGCTGCGGCGTGTGGCTGGTGAAAGCCCCGCGAATCGCCAGCTGGAGATCGTTGGTCGAAAAATCGGTGGTGGAAATGACCACGTCGGCCCAGCGCCGCAGCGGTTCGAGCAACTCGCGCTCAGCCGCAATGCCGGTGGCGGCGGGCTTACCCTCGCTCATCGGATGGCGGCGGCGGGTTTCGTTGTAGCGGCGCTCAAGCTCGGCCCCGCCGCAATCGAGAAACAGCGTGGTGACCACCAGATCGCTGCGCCCGGCAAGGCGCTTCACCCGTTCGATCGTCTTGCCCGGATCGAAACCGCGCGTGCGGGTGTCAAAACCGATGGCCAGCGGCGATCCGGCATTGAGTTGGGCTGAGCCCGGCTCGGTTTCCAGCAACCGGTCGAGCAGGCGGATCGGGAAGTTGTCGATCGCTTCCCAGCCCATGTCTTCCAGCGTGCGCATCACGGTCGTCTTGCCCGCCCCGAGCACGCCGGTGACAAGCAGAACGCGCTGCGGGGGACGATCCGGTTCCGATTCGGCGGGCATGGGCGTGGTTTGCGCCGAACCGGGCCGGAAGGAAAGACCACAAGGGGGCAGACGCGGGGACAGCACTGTTTCGCAAAGGCACAGCAGCGTGCCGGCTGGCCAGTTCAGGCAGGCAGGCCGTAAGTCCGCAGCGCCAGTTCGGCGCGCAGGGCGAGGACCGGACTGCCGGGCCAGAGGCGGACACGCGGCAGTGCCGCATCGTGGCGGATGGCTGGCTCCGCCGCATCAATGAAACGCGGCGCATCTAGGGCAAGCACGATGACCAGCGCCACAGGCACGGCGGCTACCACCGGCATCGGCACAAGCCCTAGCCCGCGCACTTCCAGCAAGCCCGCCGTGGCCGCCACCGGGCTGGCGAGGAGCCGCTCCCCGGCCCGTTCGAGCAGGACGCCATCATCGCCTACCAGCACCGCGCCGCGATCGATAAGGGCAAGCGCGAGGCTCGATTTGCCTGCGCCCGGCACGCCTTCGATCAGCACCGCGCGGCCCGCGATGGCGACGCAGGTGGCCTGATGCTTAAGCGGCGCACTCATTCCTCGTCCTCCCCGGCCATCGGCAACTCGAGCACGAGCTGCGCGCCGCGTTCGCCGCCAGGCCGGTCGGTGATAGCCAGCGCACCCTCATGCGCCTCGGCAATCGTGCGCGCGATGGCAAGGCCAAGGCCGCTGTGGGCGCCAAAGGCTTCGGAGGGCGGGCGGACGGAGTGGAAGCGCTCGAACACCTTCTCGCGCTCGGCCGGGGGGATGCCGGGGCCATCGTCGGTAACGGCAAGATAGACGCGGCCCTCGCTGCTCCACGCGACGACTTCGACCGTGCCGCCGGGTGGGGAGAACGAAACCGCATTATCCAGCAGGTTTTCGAGGACGCGCTCCAGCTGCAGCGCATCGCCGCGCACCATGGCCGCGCCGCCGCCGCGTACCATGCGGATCGGGCAGGCTTCGCGATCCGGGCGATCTGGCCGGGCGCCGCGTGCACCGACCACGTCTGCGGCCAGCTGCGCCAAATCGAGCGGGGCGAAGGTGGCGCGGCTCAATTGCGCATCGATGCGGCTGGCATCGGCGATCTCGGTAATCAGGCGGTCGATGCGCTGGACATCGTGCGCGGCGATGGCGGCAAGCTGGTGGCGCAGTGCCGGATCATCGACCTTCTCCATCGTTTCCAATGCGCTGGAGAGCGAGGCGAGCGGGTTCTTGAGTTCGTGCGCGACATCGGCGGCGAAGCTCTCCACCGCATCGATGCGCTGGCGCAGCGCCGTCGTCATGTCGGAAAAGGCACGGGCGAGAAGGCCGATCTCGTCGCCGCGTTCGGGCAGGCGCGGCACGACCACCGCGCGGTCACGCCCCAGCCGCACCCGGATCGCGGCGCGCACCAGCGCGCGCAGCGGCTGGACGATCGTGCGCGCCAGAAACAGCGAAAGCTGGATCGAGAGGATGAAGGCAACGCCGATGATGATCCCCAGCGATTGCCGGGCATCGCGCACCAATTGCGTGACATCGGTGGCATTGCGCAGGGCCAGCAGCATGTCTCCGCCAGTGCCGACCGGCGTGGCGGCGGTGATCACCGGCGTGCGATCCGGCGCGTAGCGCAGATAGACTTCGGTAGCGTGCGCAGCGCGGGCGCGGGCCACTTCGGGCCAGTTGGCTGCGCCCGGCTCAGGCGGCTCGCGGTAGCGCTCGATGGCAGGCGCGCCGACGATGAAATCGACACCGCGATCAAGCGCGCGCGCGGCTGTCTGATACCATGCCTCGTTATCAGGATCAGCGAAGGCAAAGGGCGGCGGAGCGAGGCGGAAACTGTCGGCCACCAGGCCGCCCTTCGCGTTGTAGAGCGTGAGGCGCAGTTTCTGCGCGGTGCCGATTTCGGCGAGCACGGCGCTGGCCTTGGCCGGACGGGCCTCGGTCAGTGCGATGGCGGCGATTTCCGCTTCGGCGCGGGCCAGCTCGAATCGTTCGGCAAGGAGCTGTTTGCGGTAACTGTCCAGATAGAAAAACGAGCCCGCGAGCAGCGCCAGCGCGATACCGTTGACCGCAAGGATGCGCGAGGTGAGCGAGACCCCGCGCACGCGCCACGAGCGGCGGCGCATTCTGGCCCGTACCGGATCGGGTGCCAGATCCGGCCCCTTATCAGGCAGGGGATCAGGAATCGGTGAAGCTGTATCCGGCGCCATAAAGCGTCTCGATGGCGGCGAATTCGGTATCGGCAACGCGAAACTTGCGCCGCAGTCGCTTGATGTGACTGTCGATCGTGCGGTCATCGACAAAGACATCGTCGTGATAGGCGGCATCCATCAGCTGGTTGCGCGTTTTCACAACGCCCGGGCGCAGCGCCAGCGCCTCCAGGATCAGGAATTCGGTGACGGTGAGCGAAACGCCTGCGCCATCCCATGTGACGGTGTGGCGCGCGGGGTCCATCAGCAGGCGTCCGCGGCGGATCGGCTCGGGCAGCGGCTGGCTGTCCTCGCGCTCTTCACCGGGCGGGGCGGCATCGCGCCGGGCCAGCTCGCTGCGGCGCAGGATCGCGCGGATGCGGGCGATCAGCAGGCGCTGGCTGAAGGGCTTGGCGATGTAATCGTCCGCGCCCATCGACAGGCCCAGCGCCTCATCGCTTTCCGCATCCTTGCTGGTCAGGAAGATTACCGGAAGCTGGCTCTTCTCGCGTAGACGGCTGAGCAGTTCGAGCCCGTCCATGCGCGGCATCTTGATATCGCAGACCGCGAGATCGGGCGGGTTTTCGAGGAGCGCCTTGAGGGCTGCTGCGCCATCGTAATAGAGCCGCGTGGCAAACCCTTCGGCCTGCAGCGCGATGGATACGGTGGTGAGAATGTTGCGGTCATCATCGACCAGCGCAATCACCCGCTGACCATCACCGCCGATGGCGGCGCGAGGCGAGGAAGATATCGGTGATGGCGGGGTTTCGGACAGGACAGTTTCCGGTGGATCTGGCGGCGTGTCTGGTAAAGGAAAGCGGAGCGAAGGCTTACCGGCTCGACACGCGGCTGGCAACAACGCCAGAACCTGCCGCGCGGATAGGGGCAGTTGTACGCGGTGCAACTTGCTGCGCAAAAATCTAGGTTGCAGCATGGGTATTTGACGCAGCATGGCGCGGTGGCTATGCGCCTTCCCGGACTCAGCGCATTCGTATGCAGCATTGCTGCGGATTCGCCGGCGGACGAACGCATTCTGGGTGTGATTGCAACGCGCGGGCAGTGCCAGTTTCCTCAAGGCCTCAACCGGCCAGGGAAACGGCGGACCCGCCATGGGAGACCGACCTGTGTCTGATACCGCATTGAACGTTACTCTGGCCCAGCAGGGTCTTCCCGAGCCGGCGCAGATCTTCGCCAACCTCGGCACGGCTCCGCTGGTCGAACATGCGATCCGCAACGGCGAAGGTGTCCTTTCGGCAGACGGCCCCTTTGTGGTCGCCACTGGCAAGCACACCGGGCGCAGCGCCAAGGACAAGTTCTTTGTGCGCGATGCCGAAACCGAAAACACGATCTGGTGGGGCAAGACCAACGTCAGCATGACGCCCGAGCAGTTTGCGGCGCTCAAGGCCGATTTCCTCGCCGCGATGGGCGGGCTCGACAAGGCCTATGTGGCCGATCTGTTCGGCGGTTCGCAGGCTGATTACCGCGTCTCGGTGCGCGTCATCACGCAATATGCCTGGCACTCGCAGTTCATCCGCACGCTGCTGGTGCGCCCCACGGCAGAGGAGCTGGCCAGTTTCGCGCCCGAATACACCATCATCGATCTGCCCAGCTTCCGCGCCGATCCGGCCCGCCACGGCTGCCGCAGCGAGACGGTGGTCGCGGTGAACTTCACCGAAAAGCTCATCCTGATCGGCGGCACGGCCTATGCCGGCGAAATGAAGAAGTCTGTCTTCGGCATCCTCAACTATCTGCTGCCGGTGCAGGGCGTGATGCCGATGCACTGCTCGGCCAATATCGGCGCAGACGGCACGACGGCGGTGTTCTTCGGGCTTTCGGGCACCGGCAAGACCACTCTTTCGGCCGATGCCAGCCGCACCCTGATCGGCGATGACGAGCATGGCTGGTCGGACACCGCCGTGTTCAACTTCGAAGGCGGCTGCTACGCCAAGGTGATCCGTCTTTCGGCAGAGGCGGAGCCCGAAATCTTCGCGACGACCAAGCGCTTCGGCACGATCCTCGAAAACGTGGTGATCGATCCAGAGACGCGGAAGATCGACCTCGACGATGCATCGCTCGCCGAGAACAGCCGCGGTTCCTACCCCATCGAGTTCATCCCGAACACGAGCGAGAAGAACCTGGGGCCCGTGCCGTCCAACATCATCTTCCTGACGGCGGATGCCTATGGCGTGCTCCCCCCGATCGCGCGGCTGACGCCGGATCAGGCGATGTACCACTTCCTTTCGGGTTACACCGCGCGCGTCGCGGGAACCGAAATCGGCGTGACCGAGCCGGAAGCCACATTCTCGACCTGCTTCGGCGCGCCGTTCATGCCGCGCCACCCGTCGATCTACGGCAACCTCCTCAAGGAGCGCATCGCCAAGGGCGGCGTGAAGTGCTGGCTGGTCAACACGGGCTGGTCGGGCGGTCTCGCCACGACGCCGGGGATCAAGCGCATGCCGATCAAGGCGACTCGTGCGCTGCTCAACGCCGCACTCGATGGCACCCTTAACAACGCCGAATTCCGCATCGATCCCAACTTCGGCTTCGAAGTGCCGGTGGAAGTGCCGGGCGTCGATACCGCGCTCCTCGATCCGCGCGGTGCATGGGCGGATGCCGACGCCTACGACCGCACGGCGAAGGAACTGGTGCGCAAGTTCATCGACAACTTCGCGCAGTTTGCCGACCACGTGGACGAAAGCGTGCTCAACGCGGCCCCCATCGCGGCGTAAGCGCGAAAACACAGACTGCTCTGGAAAGAGGCCTCGCCCGGTGCGAGGCCTCTTTTTTTGTGCTGGCGCCCCCTACCCCGTCCGCCTCGGCACGAAGGGATAGGTCCGTCGCTCGATCACTTCCTGCACCGCGCGGTGGGCTTCCTGAATCGCAGCATCGGTGTGGGGGCTTGCGGCGGCGTCGCTATTGGCGATGCTGACGAGGCCGAAGGGCTGGCGGCCCACCACGCAAGGGCGCGTCGGGCTCTCGCTGTAAACCCACTCCACCGGATCGTAGAGGCTGTTGTAGGTATAGGAGTAACCGTGGCCCCAGCGGTTGACGGTGATCCCGGCAATGTCGCGCGCGGCATCGAAGCCTGCGCCGCCCAGCATCCGCTGCAATTGGCGGCGGGTTTCGCGCTCGAAGGTCTCGAAGCTCATCGCGAGGAGTTCGGCGCGGCCCACGCGGTGCTGGTCGCGGCGCGGCAGGCCGGGCTTGTTCATGTATTTGACGAGGTGAAGCACCACCGGCTCGTCCGGGCTCTGCGGGTGTTTCAGATCGCCGAGGCTGACCGCTTCGGTAAGGCCGACTTCCTGATGGAACATCGTGGGGCAGTGAAAATTGGCCGCGCCCAGCTTCACGAAGGGCCGCCAGTTGGTCACCGCGACGCTGGTGTAGACCATCGGGCCTTTGACGCCGTAAGCCAGCGCTTCCTTCTGCGCGGCGGGCAGTTCGGGCATCGCATAGGGGATCATCATGTTCCACCCGGCCATGATGACGGCCTTTCCGCGCACTTCGACGAGCTTGCCCTGCTTGGCATAATGCACCGCAACTTCGCTGGCGGTGGCGGGATCACCCCGGTGCGCGACATTGAGGACAAGGCTGGACAGACGGATGCGCGTCGGTGCGCCGGGCCGGTCGAGCGCGGCGTAATCGATCAGCGCCGTGCCCATGTCTTCCTGCGAGCGGCCTGCCGTCGCCTCGGACACCAGCTTCGCGACGAGCAGGCGCGCCAGAGTGGCGTTGCCATCGGGGAAGTGGATCGACTTGTCGCCCTCGCGCTGGCGGCCATGCTGCCCGCCGGGGAGATCGGCAAACAGGTCCGCCGGCACTTCGCCCAGCGTCATGCCGGAAAAGCCGGGATAGCCCTGCACCCAGGCAAACAGCGCGGGCACGGCATCGCCGCCGACGCAGAAGCTGGCCATGCCGATGTTCTGGAACAGCCAGTAGACCTGAGGATCGACGCCGACTTTCTCCATCAGGAACTGCTTGTAGGAATGGCGCGCGAGCCAGTCCTTCTTCGCGGCCTGATCCAGCCCGGCAAGGTAATCGGGCTGCGGATCGGCAAACAGGCGCGCCAGATCGGCACGGGCCTTGGGGCCAAGCGGGGCCTTGGCCAGCTTTTCCGGCTCGATCCGCCCGCCGCGCCAGCCGCCGCCCATGGCCAGCACGACATCCCTGCCGCCACTAGCGCCGCCGAATGTTTCGGCATCGAAGACCATGCCGTGCCCCATGCCGAGGGACTTGTAGAGCCCGGCATTGGCCGTGTTGTCCCGCTCGAACCGCGCCACATCGACGCCGATGTCATCCAGCAGCACGCGCGACCATTTGTCATAGCGCGCGGGGCTTTCGATGTTGAGCGTGCCGCCGTTGCACACCAGCAGGCGGCCCCCCACGGTGAATTCGTTGCGCTTGGCGTGGCCGCCGAAATCGTCGTGGTTATCCAGCACCAGCACTTTCGCGCCGGGGCCGACGCGCTTCTGGAAGAAGTGCGCAGCGGAAAGGCCGGACAGCCCGCCGCCGACGACGATCAGATCATAGGTCTCGCCGCTATCCAGCGCATCCGCCAGCTTGAGCGCGCCATCGCGCAGATCGTGCGCCGCCTCGAACGCACCGGCGTGCGAGCCGCGCATGCCCTGCTTTGCCGGGGGATAGGGATTGGGGTCGTTTTCCGGGGTGATGACCGCCGCCGCGCCTTTGGAAAAGCTTTCGGCAGGAAGCCCAGCGGCAAGAGCTGCGACCGCGACACCGCCCACGAAATCGCGCCGGGAAATCGCGCGGTCCATACCCAGTTGGCGGTCTTCGCTTGTCATATGCTGCCCCCTTTATCGAGCGCGCAGCTTTGCGCTGCATCGGGGGCTTGTCCAGCCCTCAGGCGGTGAAAGCGGGGGTGGCGAGCAGCAGGTTGTAGGCCTCGACCACGGCCTGGAGGCGGCCTTCGTGCGCCCGGTCGCCGCCGTTGCGATCGGGGTGGAAGCGGCGGACGAGCTGCGAATAGCGCGCGCGCAGCGCCTTGCGGTCGGCATCGAAGCCGAGGCCCATCGTTTCATAGGCCTTGCGCTCTTCCGGGCCAATGCCGCGCCGGGCGGCTTCCTGCCGGTGCAGCGCATCCTCGCGGCGGGCCTTGGCGCGCTGGGCGATGGCGTCCAGCGGATCGGCGAAATCATTCCAGCGCGGGGCCTGATCGATCCCGGCCGTGGGGCGGAAAGCGCGCGTTTCCGTGGCCCAGCCTGCCAGCGGGGATTGCGCAGCCATAATCTCTTCCTGGCTCATCCCGGCAAAGAAATCATAGCCGGCGTTGAACGCGCGCACGTGTTCGAGGCACATCCAGCGGTATTCGCCGGGGCCATCGAATCCGGGCCGACGGGCGCCGGGCGCGCGGAATTCCCCCGCCTCGGCGCAGCCGGGCACGGCACAGGCCTGCCCGGTGCCCTGCACGCGGCCATGGAAACGATCGTGAGGTCTGGTCTGCTTCATCGGGCTTGCTTCATTCGGCTTTTCACATGGCGATGGATCGGCCAAGATGGAAGCCATGACCGGACCCCTTGCCCAAGAAATCACCCAGCTCCTCACCGCAGCCTTCGCGCCCGAGCACCTCGCCGTGATCAACGACAGCGCCCGCCACAGCGGCCACATGGGCGATGACGGATCGGGCGAATCGCACTTCACGGTGGAGATCACCAGCGCGGCCTTCGCTGGCGTTTCGCGCGTGCAGCGCCAGCGTCTGGTAAACGGCGCATTGGGGGATATTCCGGGGCAGCGCGTGCATGCGCTGGCAATCAAGGCGCGTGCGCCCGGTGAATGAGGCGCGCCGCATCCGGCGCGCGGCGCGCATCCTGCTGATCGATGAGCACGAGCGCCTGCTGCTGATCCGCTTTGCCCCGCCCACGCGCCGCGCGTTCTGGTGCGGCGTTGGCGGCGAATGCGATCCGCATGAGGACTTTCACGAAGCAGCAGTGCGCGAGCTGTTCGAGGAAACCGGCCTAAAGGTGGAAAACTGCGGCCCGGAAGTGGCGCAGCGCACAGATGATTTCATCACGCTGGAGGGCGAACCGGTGACGTCTGACGAGCGCTTCTTTCGCGTGCGCACCACCAGCTTCACGCCCGATCCCGCGGGCCACACCGAGCTGGAACGCGCGCTGATCAAGGAATTCCGCTGGTTCACCGCCGCAGAGCTTGCCCAGTGGCACGAGCCGGTGTTTCCGGTGAACATCCTCGATCTGCTGCTGGCGGAGGCCGCACGATGACCGAGCCTGTGCTTGAGACGCTGACCCCCATCACGCACAGCCTTGGCGCGTTCGAAGTGCGGCGCGTGCTGCCGAGCCCCGCGCGCACGATGGTGGGGCCGTTCATTTTCGTCGACCAGTTCGGCCCAGCCGTGCTGCCCGTCGGCACCGCGATGGACGTGCGTCCGCATCCGCATATCAACCTGGCGACAGTGACATGGCTGCTGGGCGGCAAGTATGCGGGCGCCATCGATCACCGCGACAGCCTCGGCACTTTCGCCACGATCCGCCCGGGACAGGTCAACCTGATGACCGCCGGGCGCGGGATCGTTCATTCCGAGCGCGGACCGGAAGCGGAGCGCGCAGCAGGACCGCGCCTCTACGGCATGCAGACATGGCTCGCCCTGCCTGATGGGCGCGAGGAAATCGACCCGGCGTTCGAACAGCAGACCGATCTGCCGGTGATCGACGATGGGAAGGTGCGCGCGCAAGTGATCATGGGCACGCTGTGGGGCACGAGCGCGCCGACCACGCAGCACAGCCACACGATCTATGCCGAAATCATGCTGCAGGCAGGCGGCACGATCCCCATCGACGCCAGCGCCGACGAGCGCGCAGTGATGCTGGTCGGCGGCGATGCGGCCATCGGCGGGGCGGCGCTGGAGCCTTATGCGCTGGCCGTGCTGGCACCGGGCGCGGCGCTCACGCTGACCTCGCAAGAGGGCGGCCGGGTGATGCTGCTAGGCGGAGAGGCGTTCACATCACGGCGCTATGCCTGGTGGAACTTCGTCAGTTCCAGCCGCGAGCGGATCACCGAGGCCAAGCACGATTGGGAACAGGGCCGCTTTCCCGAGGTGCCGGGGGACGAGGACGAGTTCATCCCCTTGCCCAAAGTGCCGAACACGCGCGCCAATCTTTAGAAAACGCAACAGAGAGGACAGATATGGCATTCGCCGGAGAGGTGGCATGGATCACCGGGGCATCATCGGGAATTGGCGCCGCCATGGCGCGGGCACTGGCGGCAGAGGGCGCGCATGTGATCCTTTCGGGCCGCAATGCGCAGGCGCTGGCAGAAGTCGCGGCGGACTGCGCCAAGGGCAATGCCACGGCGCTGGTCCTGCCCTTCGAGGCGACAGACCACCCGGCGGGCCTCGCCGCCGCGGAGCAGGCCTGGGCTTGGGCTGAGGAGCGCAGCGGCGGGATCGACATCCTGTTCAACAACGCCGGGATTTCGCAGCGCAGCCTTGCCGTCGACACCGATTACGGTGTCTATGAACAGATCATCGCGGTCGATCTGCTCGCCCCCATTGCGCTGACGCAGGCGCTGATCGGGCGCATGGTGGCGCGCGGCAAGGGCCGCATCGCGATGGTATCGAGCGTGGCGGGCAAAGTCGGCGTGCCGCTGCGCACGGCCTATAGCGCGGCCAAGTTCGGCCTGATCGGCTATGCGAATGCGCTGCGCAGCGAAGTGACCGGGGCGGGGCTGCAAGTGCATGTGATCGCGCCGGGCTCTGTCCGCACCAATGTCTCGCGCAATGCGCTCAATGCCGATGGCAGCCGCCGCGGGGTGAGCGACAAGGGCATCGACGGCGGCATGGCCCCCGAGGTCGCCGCCGCGCAGATGCTGGCGGAAATGGCCGAAGGCAAGCGCGAGATCATCGTTGCGACCGGGTTCGAGCAGATGATCGGCGAGGCTTGCCGCACGCCGGACGAAATCTTCGACCGGATGGCGAAGATGGTTGCCGATGGCTATGCCACCAAGATGGAAAGCCCCAAGGTGGAGAGCGCGCAATGAGCATGGACCTCACCCGTGTGAAGCTGGCGAACGGCATCGAACTGGATGTGGTGGACACCGGGCCGCGTGACGCGCCGGTGCTGATGTTCCTCCATGGCTTTCCCGAATCGCACCGCACCTGGCGGCACCAGATTGCGCACTTGTCCGCCCGCTTCCGCTGCATCGCGCCGGATCAGCGCGGCTATCGCGGTTCCTCCAAGCCCGAAGGCGCAGAGAACTACACGCCGGACAAGCTGATCGGCGACATCTTCCTCCTGGCCGATGCGCTGGGCGTGGGGCAGTTCACCGTGCTGGGCCATGATTGGGGCGGCGCGATAGCCTGGGGCGTAGCCCTGATGGGGCAAGGGACTCGCGTCACCCGCGCGGTGGTCGCCAATGCGCCGCATCCGGGGATCTTCCAGAAGCTGCTCTATCTCGATCCCGTGCAGCGCGGGGCAAGCCAGTATATGCGCGCGTTCCGCGATACCGCCAACGATGCGCTGGTGCGCGAGCATGGGCTGGGCGCGCTGCTCATGCAGGTGCTGAACTGGGGCGACCGCGCGCCGGTGATGGAAGAGGCCGAGCGCGCGGCGCTGCTTGAGGACTGGTCGAACGGCGACA
>JBIPOH010000217.1:0-5705 GCA_044379435.1 Novosphingobium sp. | reverse complement strand
AGCGCGGTCGCGATGCTGAACTGGTACCGCGCCAGCCCGATGGACGTGCCGGACATGGACGCGCCTTTCGCGCTGCCCGAAGGCTTCGCCCCGCCGCCGCTGCCGCCGCTGATGATCCCCACGCTGGTGATCTGGGCGATGGAGGACATGGCGCTGCCTCCCGCGAATCTGGAAGGGCTGGACGCGATGATCCCGAACCTGACGCTGGTGCAAGTGCCCGATTGTGGCCACTTCGTGCCGTGGGAAGCGCCGGAGAAGGTCAACGCCGCGCTGGATGCGTTTCTGGGGTAGCGCGGTTCAGGACAGCTCCAGCCGGTAGAAGTGCGTGTCCACCGCCATGCGCGGGAAGCCGGCTGGCAGCGCATCGGGGTGGACAGGCACAAAGCCGTTCTTCTCATAGAACCGGATGGCAGCGTGCAGCCGCCCGATGGTGCCCAGCGTGATCCCGGTGATCCCGTTGGCCCGGGCGTGATCGACAAGGATCGCGAGCAGTCGCGCCGCGACGCCCTGCTCCTGCCCCTGCCCCTGCCCCTGCCCGCGCGCTTCGGCGGCGACAAACATCTTGCGCAGCGCGCTTTCATTGGCGCCGAACCCGATCAGGCCGATGGTGCCGACAATCCGCCCGTCCATTTCAGCCACCCAAAAGCCGCCGGTGCCGGACTGGTAAACTTCGGCCACGGCATGCAAGTCCGGCTGGTCCGCCGCGGTCACGGGCACGGCGAACTCGCCCTGCTGGATTCCGACGATATGCGCGATGACCGCGTCTTCGTCGGGCTTGGCGTAAGGACGGTAGATGATTTCGGGCATGATCAGAGTGTCTTGAACCCGTCCGTCTCGGCAGACAGTGTCTCCAGCCATTTCGCCAGAAGATCGCGCTTCGCCGGCATCAGCGCCTTGCCAGCCGGAGACAGCACGCGGGCTGGAACATCGCGCAGGTTTTCCTTCAGCATCGGCAGCACGGCGGGGCCATCGGGCTGCGCGCCGTTGGGGTCCGCCAGCGCCATGATCCGCGCAGCGCCAATCGCGCCGAGCCAATCGAGCGCATCGGCATCGTGGAGATAGAGCGATTCAGGAACCGTCGGCGTGCGGTAGTACATGTGCTCGCGGATCGCGGCCTGCACCTTCGGCAGCTTGGCCATCGGGAAGCCGGTGGGAGCGAGGATTTCGCCGACGAGCTCTGCCGCCACATCCGAATGATCGAGGTCCGCCTTTTCGTAGGGCTTGAAGGCGGCGACATCGTGGAGATAGGCGGCGGCGTAGAGCACGTCGTCGTCGAGTGTGACCTTGTCGGTAGCGGCCATCGCCTTGGCCAGCGCGTAGTCGCGGTCCGAATGCGAAGTGCCCCACGCCGGGTGCTTGCAATGCTCGATGTTGAAAGCGCGGACCTTCGTGCGCCAATCGAGCGGCGGGGAGTCCGCGAGAGCCACTGCCGGAACGGCAGAGAGCGCGAGGGCGGCGAGGAGCAGATTCAGCGGACGCATGTGCGGGGCTTTCGAGGCAGGTTCACGGGGAAGCTACCACGCGCGCAGGCGGGTGCAATCGGTCCGTGCGGCCAATTAGCCTGCGCCGTGCCACGCCACCCACGCCCCGTGGGCATGCGCTTCCCCCAGCAGCACCGGCTCGCCCCCGCCCGGCCAGTACCGCACTGTCAGTTCATGGCGGAAGGTTTCGCGGTTCGTCTCCAGCATGATCCACGCCAGCCGCTGCCCACCCTCGCCCGCAGCGGTGATCGCGTTGGTGATGCGTGTGCGGGTTTCCGGCGGCAGGTATTGCCAGACGATCGAGTGGTAGAACACGCGCGTGGTCCCGGCCTCCTGCGGCGCGGCGAGGCGCTGGTCCACCCATTCGCCTGCGTCCATCTGCACAAGATCAGGCGCACGCTCGCCTGCCAGCGCGATGGCGGCATCGATACGCGCGAGCCGCTCGGTCACTTCGGCCCAGACATAGCTCTTGAGGCGCAGCGCCGCCGCAGGATCGGCAAGGTTCACTGGCGCGCGGTCGCAGCCCTGAATGGAGGCCACCTCCACCGGCGCAAACGCGGGCGGGGGGCCGCGCCATTCAGGGGCGATGCGCATGGGCGAGTCCGCCGCACCGACCTTGGTGCCGCCCAGATCGTAGAAATAGCGCTCCATCATCGTGTTGACGCCCGCGCTGGCCCCAAGCTCGTTCAGCTCAAAGCGCGGCCCGATGCGCGTGGAAAGCCACAGCAGCGCCGCCATGATCGAGGCTGAGCGGCCCGCCTCGTTGGTCTGGGGCGGACCATCGAGCCATGGCAGCAGCGCTGCGTCATGCTGGTGCGTCAGATCGAGGATCAGCGCATCCACCGCATTCTGATCGGTCAGTTCGCCGCGATAGACCTCGGCCAGACGGGTGTCCGTCCCCGACAGCACGAGATGATGAAACCCGCCCGCAAGGCGCAGCGGCAGCGCGTCTTCCAGCGGCCTTCCCGGCCAGTGCGCAAGGCGGCGGCCGATTTCGGTGTCGCTTTCCAGCAGGGCGAGTTGCGCACGCACCACCCGCGCGGTGCACGGCGCGCCGTTGTTCGCGGCATGGTCCGCCTGCCACGCGATGGCGCCCGCTACGTCTCTGCCCTCCATGACCCGTTCCATACGGTTGCCCTTTCCGGCCCTTTGCCATAGGGGCGAGCGGCTATGCCAGCTTCAACCGCCGCCCCCGCGTCCCTCGTCTTCGCCCTGCCCAAGGGCCGCATCCTTGATGAAGCGCTACCGCTGCTGAAGGATGCCGGTGTCGTGCCCGAGGCGGACTTCTTCGACAAGAACTCTCGCAAACTCAGCTTTGCCACCAGCCGGGCGGACATGACGATCATTCGCGTGCGCGCGTTCGATGTGGCGACGTTTGTTGCGCACGGCGCGGCGCAAGCCGGGATCGTCGGTTCGGATGTGATCGACGAGTTCGACTATGCCGATCTCTATGCGCCGGTCGATCTCGATATCGGGCACTGCCGCCTTTCGGTGGCTGAACCCGCCGCTGCGGTCGAAAGCGGGGCCCCAAATGCTCCGGGGGCGCGTGAAAGCCATGCCCGCGTCGCCACCAAGTACCCCAGCCTCACGCGCCGCCACTTCGAGAAGCTGGGCGTGGCCGCCGAAGTGGTGAAGCTCAACGGCGCGATGGAACTGGCGCCTTCGCTGGGCCTTGCCAGCCGGATCGTCGATCTCGTCTCCTCGGGCCGCACGCTGAAGGACAATGGACTGGTGGAGACAAGCCGGATCATGCCCGTATCGGCCCGCCTGATCATCAACCGGGCGGCGCTCAAGACCGATTCTGCGCGGATGGGCGCACTGATCGATACGTTCCGCGAACTGGCCGCGCGCGGGAAAGCCGCCTGATGCAGCGCCTTTCCACGCGTGACGCGGGCTTCACCGCTGCGTTTGCCGCCGTCGTCAGCGACCGGCGCGAGAGCGACTCCGATGTCGCGCAGGGTGTCGCCGCGATCCTCGCCGATGTGCGCAAGCGCGGCGATGTGGCGGTGGCAGACTACACTGCGCGGTTCGATGGCCACGATCTGGGAGATGACTGGCGCATTCCGGCGGAAACTTGCCGTGAAGCGTTCGACGCGCTCGATCCGCCCCTTCGCGCTGCGCTCGAACTCGCGGCTGAGCGGATCCGGGCCTACCATCAGGCGCAGTTGCCCGAAGACCGCGACTATGTGGATGCCTCCGGCGTGCGGCTTGGCGCGAAGTGGCGCGGGGTTGATGGCGCGGGGCTCTATGTGCCGGGCGGGCGGGCGGCTTACCCGTCCTCGCTGCTGATGAACGCCATTCCAGCCAAAGTTGCGGGCGTGGGGCGGCTGGTGGTCACGACGCCAACGCCGAAGGGAGCGATTAATCCGCTCGTGCTGGCCGCCGCGCACCTTGCGGGCGTCGATGAAGTGTGGCGCATTGGCGGCGCGCAAGCGATTGCCGCGCTCGCCTATGGCACCGCGCGCATCGCCCCGGTCGATGTGATCACCGGACCGGGCAACGCCTGGGTGGCCGAGGCCAAGCGCCAACTCTTCGGCGTTGTCGGCATCGACATGGTGGCGGGGCCTTCCGAAATCCTTGTGATCGCAGACGGCGCGAACGATCCGCAGTGGATCGCCGTCGACCTGCTCAGTCAGGCAGAGCACGATCCTGCGGCACAGGCGATTCTGATCACCGACGATGGTGCGTTTGCCGATGCTGTGGCCGGTGCGGTCGAAGCGGAAATTGCACTGCTGCCCACCGCCGCCGTGGCCCGTGCCAGCTGGGATGCGCACGGCGTGATCATCGTGGTGGACAGCCTTGATCAGGCACCTGCCCTTGCCAATGCGCTGGCGGCGGAGCACGTCGAAATCGCGACTGACGATCCCGAGGCCCTGTTTGCGGGCATCCGCCACGCCGGTTCGGTGTTCCTTGGCCGCCATACACCCGAGGCCATCGGTGACTATGTGGCCGGGCCGAACCACGTACTGCCCACCGGGCGGCGCGCGCGCTTTGCCTCCGGCCTGTCGGTGCTCGATTTCATGAAGCGCACCAGTTTCCTCAGCGTAAACGAGGCTTCGCTGGGCGCAATCGGGCCAGCCGCCGTGGCGCTGGCCGAAGCGGAGGGCCTTGCGGCCCATGCCCGCTCCATTGAACTGAGGCTTGGAATATGAACCGCCCTTCTCGCCTCACGGCCCGCTCTGCTGCGCGGCTCGCCGCCGTGCAGGCGCTCTATCAGCTCGAAATGGAGCAGACCCCGCTGCACCTGCTGATCGACGAGTTCCACATGCACCGGCTCGGCGCCGAGATCGAGGACGACCAGTACCACGATGCCGACGTCGCCTTCTTCGACGATGTGGTGCGCGGTGTCGCCGCCCGGCGCGATGAGATCGACGCCGCGCTGACTGCCCGCCTTGCCGATGGCTGGTCCATCGCCCGGCTCGACCGAACGATGCTGCAGATCCTGCGCGCAGGGGCCTACGAGCTGATGGCCCGCGCCGATATCAGCGTGGGCACCGTGATCGGCGAATACCTCGACGTGGCCCACGCCTTCTTCGATGCGCGCGAGACGAAGTTCGTCAACGGGCTGCTCGATGCCGTGGCGAAGGACGTGCGGGCGTAGGCGCGGACCTCGCGCTTACACAAATCCCGCTCACCCTGAGCTTGTCGAAGGGTGCCAGCACTACGGTCGTGCCAGCATGCTTCGACAAGCTCAGCATGAGCGGGGTTGGTTATGGCCTCACAGCCGCGCGGCGTGCCAGCGCAGGTGATCGTCCATGAAGGTCGAGATGAAGTTGTAGCTGTGGTCGTAGCCGTCCTGCAGCCGCAGCGTCAGGTTCACGCCCGCCGCCATGCAGGCCGCTTCGAGCAGCTCGGGGCGCAGCTGTTCGGCAAGGAAGCCGTCTGCCGCGCCCTGATCGACGAGGATGTCCCCCGCCGGGCGCTTGCCGTCTTCGATCAGCGCCACGGCATCGTGCGCGCGCCATGCCGCGCGGTCCTGCCCAAGATAGCCGCCAAGCGCCTTGTGGCCCCACGGCACCTGCCCGGGCGCAACGATCGGCGCGAAGGCGGAGAGCGACTTGAACTTGTCCGGAAAGGTCAGGCCGATGGTGAGCGCGCCGTGGCCGCCCATCGAGTGCCCCGTGATGCCCATACGCGCGGGATCGATGGGAAAATGATCCTCGATCAGCGCGGGCAGTTCATGGGCGATGTAGTCCCACATGCGGTAGTGGGCGGCGAAGGGTT